>NZ_JBQKUH010000005.1:0-135110 GCF_054968485.1 Leisingera sp. G5_S3_59_S7 | reverse complement strand
CGACCTGCTGCGGAAGTTTGCGCCGCATCAAAGTCCCGGGGCTTGATCCCGCCCATGCTGGACCCGCTCCCGGCGGCGGCCGGGTACAGGAGGAGAGACATGGGACTATTTGCAAAACTCGGGCGCAGCAGCGATCTGGTGCATGGCATGGCCAGCCGACTGGGCATTGACTATGGCGGTATGGTTGCCGCGGATCCGCAGGCGCAGGGCCGGAAATACATGCGCGCTGTCCTGCGCTGCAGCACTTGCCGCAACCAGGACGGCTGCAGTGACTTGCAGCAAAAGGTCACGGAACTGGCCGAGGCGCCGTCCTACTGCCGCAACGCGCAATTGCTGGCGCATCTGCGCGGCAACTGAGCCCGCCTGCCCGGCCACTTACGCCCGCTGCAAACAAATCCGGTTTGCGGCGTCTGGGAACGCGCGCCGTTGTTAATCCTCAGGCTCGGCGTAGCGCCCCGTTGTGACCTCACCTGCCCCGCCAACAAACCGGATCGCCTCCCCGTCGCTTTCCAGCGCATAACAGGCCCACAGGTCCGAGGGCGGCCAGGCGGAGCAATACTTGCCGTCCCGCACGCCCCAGTAGCCCCAGCTCTCATGGCCCGCATTGTAGAGCGTGCGGCCCGAAGCACTGAAGTCCTGCCAAGCGCCAGTGCCATAGACCAGCCTGCGCTCCTCCAGCGCCGCCCGCACTTCGTCCCCGGTCAGCACCCGCCACTCACCCGCCCAAGCCGGCGCAACCGTGCATGATACCGCAATCATCAGGGCAAACTGCCTCATGCTCCCCTCCCAGCCTTGCTGTCCTGCCTCTCCTGATCTAAGAGGCCGGGCATCTGCTGCACAATCACATAAAGGTGCTTTCGCCCATGATCCCCCGCTATTCCCGCCCCGAGATGGTCGCAATCTGGTCGCCCGAGACCAAATTCAAGATCTGGTACGAGATCGAGGCCCACGCCTGTGAAGCCATGGCCAACCTCGGCGTGATCCCGCGCGAAAACGTAGATGCGGTGTGGAAAGCCAAGGATGTGGAATTCGACGTTGCCCGCATCGACGAAATCGAGGCGGTGACCAAGCACGACGTGATTGCCTTCCTCACGCACCTCGCGGAGCATGTGGGCTCTGAGGAAGCGCGCTTTGTGCATCAGGGCATGACGTCGTCGGACGTGCTGGACACCTGCCTGAACGTGCAGCTGGTGCGCGCCGCCGACATTCTGCTGGATGGCATGGACAAGGTTCTGGCCGCACTGAAGAAACGCGCGCTGGAGCATAAGAACACCGTGCGCGTCGGCCGCAGCCACGGCATCCACGCAGAGCCCACCACCATGGGCCTGACCTTTGCCCGCTTCTATGCCGAGATGGACCGCAACAAGAACCGTCTGGAAAAGGCCCGTTGGGAAGTGGCCACCGGCGCAATCTCCGGTGCGGTCGGCACATTCGCCAACATCGACCCGGCGGTCGAGGAGCACGTCTGCGAGCAGCTGGGCCTGCGCCCTGAGCCGATCTCCACCCAGGTGATCCCGCGCGACCGCCACGCGATGTTCTTTGCCACCCTGGGCGTCATCGCGTCTTCGATCGAGAACGTTGCCGTGGAAATCCGCCACATGCAGCGCACCGAAGTGCTGGAAGGCGCGGAGTTTTTCTCGATGGGCCAGAAAGGCTCCTCGGCGATGCCGCACAAGAAGAACCCGGTTCTGACCGAAAACCTGACCGGCCTGGCGCGCCTGGTGCGCATGGCGGTGATCCCGGCGATGGAGAACGTGGCCCTGTGGCATGAGCGCGATATCTCGCACTCCTCCGTCGAGCGCGGCATCGGCCCGGACGCCACCATCACCCTCGACTTCGCCCTGCACCGCCTGGCCGGTGTTGTCGACAAGATGCTGGTGTTCCCCGAGAACATGCTGGACAACATGAACAAATTCCCCGGCCTGGTGATGTCGCAGCGGGTTCTGCTGGCGCTGACCCAAGCAGGCGTCAGCCGCGAGGACGCCTATGCCATGGTGCAGCGAAACGCCCTGAAGGTCTGGGAAGAGCGCGTTGATTTCCGCGAGCTGCTGCTGGCCGATGCCGATGTGGTCGCCGCCCTGGGCGAAGAGGCGATCAACGAGAAATTCGACATGGGCTATCACACAAAACATGTCGACACGATCTTCAAACGCGTGTTCGGCGCGTAAACCTGCCCGCGTACAATGCATTCAACGCCCCGCCGCTCCGGCGGGGCGTTTTGCGTCTTCCTGGCGGGCAAACGCCTTTGTGAACAAAAATACAGATCCAGACCGGGGTTCCGGGGTTAAAGTGGGCAAAACATTCTGCGTCTGGAGTTTCCGATATGCGTTTTCTTGCCCTGGCCGCCGCCTTAACACTGCCGGTTGCCGCCCTCGCCGCTAGCGGCAACGACTGGAATCCGCCCAAACCCACCGAGACCACCAAAACCTGCAAGGGCAAGCGGGTCTGGGATGAGCAGAAGAAACGCTGCGTGCGGCCCCGCAAGTCCTCGCTGAACCAAGAGCAGCTGCTGGGCGCCGCCCGCGAGCTGGCCTATGCCGACCGCCAGGAAGATGCCCAGGCGGTGCTGAGCGCGATGGCGGACCAGCAGGAGTCCCTGGTGCTGACCTACTGGGGCTTCACCCACCGCAAACTGGGCAATTTGGAACTGGCACAAGCCTATTACGATCAGGCGCTGGCCCGCGATCCGGATAATATCCTTGCCCGTTCGTATATGGGTCAAGGCCTTGTGCAACAGGGCAAATACGGCGCAGCTCTGATACAGTGGGAGGAGATCAGGGCCCGGGGCGGCGACGGCACATGGGCCGAAGCCTCGCTGCGCAGCGCGCTGGAGACAGGGGCGTCCTACAGCTATTAAGCTTCAGGCTTTTTTTACGGCTTGCGGCCTATTCTGCCCTCCATGATCGAGAAGAATCTTTGGTAGGGTGCGAGAATGCCTCAAGACAACATGCTGGCGCTTCCGATGGCAACTGACGGCCCGGACCTGGGCGGGTTTGCCGCCCCGGCGCCGATGGGTGCAGGCAACGGCAGCGGCCTGAGCGGCAAGGCCAAGGCAGCGATTATCGTCCGGCTGCTGCTGAACGAAGGTGCCGAAATCCCGCTGGAGGAGCTGCCGGACGATCTGCAGCTGGAGCTGACCCAGCAGATGGGCAAAATGCGGATTGTCGACCGCGACACTTTGAACGCGGTGGCGGGTGAATTCGCTGACCTTCTGGACAATATCGGCCTGCATTTCCCCAACGGCCTGGCCGGCGCCTTGAACGCGATGGAAGGCAAAATCAGCCGCTATACCCACAGCCGCCTGCGCAAGGAGGCCGGAGTGCGCCAGTTCGGCGATCCCTGGCAGCGGCTGAAACAGCTGCCGCCGGAAGATCTGGCCTCGCTGGCAGAGGCCGAAAGCACAGAGGTGGCGGCGGTGCTGCTCTCCAAGCTGGACACCGCCAAGGCGGCGCAGATGCTGGTGCATCTGCCCGGCCCGGTTGCCCGGCGCATCACCTATGCGGTCAGCCAGACCGCCAATGTGACGCCAGAAACCGTCGACCGGATCGGCCTGTCCCTGGCGGCCCAGGTTGAGGCCCGGCCGGAGCTTGCCTTCGACGACACCCCTGGCCAGCGGCTGGGCGGCATTCTGACCGAAGCCGCTGCTGCCAAGCGGGACGAGGTTCTGACCGCGCTGGACGAAGAGGACGAGGAATTCGCCATCAAGGTGCGCAAGGCGATCTTCACCTATGCGCTGATCGGCGAGCGGATGCAGCCCATCGACGTGCCCAAGCTGATGCGGGTCCTGTCGCAGCCCGACCTGGTCACAGCCATGGCCTTCGCCTCGGACGAGGAAGACGTGGCCACCAACGAATTCCTGCTGAAAAACATGTCGAGCCGGATGGCCGACAACATCCGCGAAGAAGTGGCGGAACGCGGCAAGGTCAAGCGCACCGACGGCGAGGCGGCGTTCAGCATGATCATCTCGGCCATGCGCGACCTGGTGGCAACGGGCGAGATCGAGCTGAAGTCCGACAATGAGGAAGACGGCGGCGAGGACTGACCCCGCCGTCTGCAACCGGCGCGCAATGCGCCACAGCCGCCCGCCCCGGTCAATCGGGGCGGCGGCCGCTTGCGACCTGCTTGTGCCCGCCGGCGCGGCTGCTTATGATGCGGGCTTCCAGCCGCATTTTTGCGCCGCAGCCATCCAGATGCCATGCCAGTAGACCCCTCCGAGCTCTCCACCTGGAGCCATGTCAAATATTTTGGCAGCAACCTGTTTCTGCGCGGGCTGCTGCTGGGCGCCCGGCTGATCCCCTACCGGCTGCGGGTGCCGATGATGGGCCGCCTGGTCACTGCCATGGGGCGGCTGGCGGGGTTTGACAAACGGGTGCACAACAACCTCCGCCACGTCAGCCCCGAACTTTCCGGCCTGGATCCGGACCAGCTTTACCGGGATGTCAGCAACAATGCCGGCCGGATGATCGCCGAGCTTTATGACGGCGCCACATTCTATGAAAAGGCCAGATCGGCCCCCATCACCGGTCCCGGGCTGGAGGCGCTGGAGGCCGCCCGCGCCGCCGGGCGGCCGGTGCTTCTGGCCACCGCGCATTTCGGCAATTACGACGCCGCCCGCGCCGCGCTGACCGCCCGCGGCCACGAGATGGGTGCGCTGTACCGGCGCATGGCCAACCCCTATTTCAACGAGCATTACGTCGCCGCCATGAAGACCACCGGCGAGCTGATGTTCGAACAGGGCAAGCGCGGCATGGTCGAACTGGTCCGGCATCTGAAAAAGGGCGGCATCGCAGCCATCGTCACCGACCTGTACGCCCAAGGCGGCGAGCCGATCGACTTTTTCGGCAAGCCTGCCGTCACCTCAACCGTTCCGGCTGAATTGGCGCTGAAATTCGGCGCGGCGCTGATCCCGGTCTACGCGGTGCGCCAGGACAACGGACTGGATTTCGAGATTATCATGAACGCCGAGGTCCCGCCTTCGGACCCGCTGACCATGACCAAGGCGCTGACGGCGGATCTGGAGTCCATCGTGCGCAAGCACGTTGGCCAATGGTTCTGGATCCACCGGCGCTGGAAAACCTGAACGGCGGCCGCCAGTCCCGGCCGCGGCAGCGCCAAGCCGACAAAGGCCAAGCCGACAAAAACGGGGTCAGTCAGCCCGGGCCGCGGCGATGACCGGGCCGTACGGCGCCTCCTGCACCAGCACTGCGGCGGGCTGGCTGCCGGTGAGCGGCACCGTCAGTTCCAGCGGCTCTGTGCCGTCCCACTCTGCCGCCACCTTCCAGTCCTCCACCACATTTGCATAGGTAAACGTCTTCCCGGCCAGTTCGCCGCGGGTGATGCTGACGGTGCGTTCCGGGGTAAAGCGCACCAGCTGCACCAGCAGGCGGCCGTCCGGCATCCCGGCCCGCGGCTGCAGACGGATCACCAGTTTGCCACCCTGCCGCTGCAGTTTCAGCGCCACCGGGCGCGGCTGCTTCTGATGCTTTTCAATGGCTTCGGCGACTTCCACGGCATCGGCCCCGACAACGTCGTCCTGGCCCATGATGATCATCTGCGGCGTATAAATCATCCGCCGCCCGCCGGAACGGGCATACCCCTTCTGCCGCCGCGTGTGGGCGGGCTTGGCGAATTTGTCCTTCCAGCCGATGTAATCCCAATAGTCCACATGCAGCGCCAGCGGCAGCACGTCGGGGCGCGCGGCCAGTTCGTGCAGCAGCGCATCCGCCGGCGGGCAGGACGAACAGCCCTGCGAAGTGTACAGCTCCACCACCACGGGTTCTGCGGCTGATTGGCCATACACTGGCAGGGCCAGGGCCAGAACCGTCATGATCGACGCCGGAAATCTCATGAATCGCCTTCTCTGTTACTATGGCCACCGGTCTAAAGATGTGCCGCGGATTAGGCCAATCAATCATTTTTGAGGCACGCAGGAGCCGCTGCGCCGCCAAAAATGTGTACAATCGCATACAAAACTGCCCCTGCGGCGTTTGAACTATTGAATGAAGCGCTTACCTCATGCATTTAACAAGCAGCGAATTCCCAAGTTCAATTTCTTGAGGGAGGCCACCCATGCCTATCACCGTCGGACAGGACAACGCCAGCGCGCGCCGCACTCTCAGCGTCAACGGCAAAACGATTTCTTACTATTCCATTCCCGCAGCCACCGAAGCAGGCTTTGGCGACTTTTCCAAGCTTCCCGCCGCGCTCAAGGTGGTGCTGGAAAACATGCTGCGCTTCGAGGACGGCGGCTTTTCGGTCTCCACCGATGACATCAAGGCCTTTGGCGAATGGGCCGGCAAGGGGGGCAAGAACCCGCGCGAGATCTCCTATCGCCCGGCCCGTGTGCTGATGCAGGACTTCACCGGCGTTCCCGCTGTGGTCGACCTCGCCGCCATGCGTGACGGCATCGTCGGCCTCAAGGGCTCAGCCGCCAAGATCAACCCGCTGGTGCCAGTGGATCTGGTCATCGACCACTCTGTGATGATCGACGAATTCGGCAACCCGCGCGCGTTCCAGATGAACGTCGACCGCGAGTATGAGCGCAATATGGAGCGCTATCAGTTCCTGAAGTGGGGCCAGAAGGCGTTCAACAATTTCCGCGTGGTGCCGCCGGGCACCGGCATCTGCCACCAGGTGAACCTGGAATACCTGGCCCAGACTGTCTGGACCGACACCGACCAGAACGGCGAGGAAGTCGCCTATCCCGACACTCTCGTCGGCACCGACAGCCACACCACCATGGTGAACGGCGCTGCGGTTCTGGGCTGGGGTGTTGGCGGCATCGAGGCCGAAGCGGCGATGCTGGGCCAGCCGATTTCCATGCTGATCCCCGAAGTGGTCGGCTTTGAGCTGACCGGCGAGATGACCGAAGGCACCACCGGCACCGATCTGGTGCTGAAAGTGGTGGAAATGCTGCGCGCCAAGGGCGTGGTCGGCAAATTCGTCGAGTTCTTCGGCGACGGCCTGGACCGGCTGCCGCTGGCTGACCGCGCGACCATTGCCAACATGGCCCCCGAATACGGCGCCACCTGCGGCTTTTTCCCGATTGACGGCGAAACACTCCGCTACCTGCGCAACACCGGCCGCGACAAGGACCGCATCGCGCTGGTTGAGGCCTACGCCAAGGAAAACGGCCTCTGGCGTGACGAGAGCTACAACCCGGTCTACACCGACACGCTGCACCTGGACATGGGCACGGTCGTGCCCGCGATCTCCGGCCCGAAGCGCCCGCAGGACCACATCGCGCTGGACCAGGCGGCCACCACCTTCCACGACTATGTCGAAGGCCAGCGCACTGGCAAGGACGCCAGCGAACGTGCCGAAGGCCGCTGGGAGGCCGAGGGCGGCCAGCCCGAACCGCAGGACATCCCCGGCGACAAGGGCCACCACAAATCCGGCTTTGTGACGACGGACGATGGCAAGTACCAGCTGCACGACGGCTCCATCGTGATCGCCTCGATCACCTCCTGCACCAACACATCGAACCCCTATGTGATGATCGGCGCAGGCCTTGTCGCGAAAAAGGCGCATGAGCGCGGCCTGACCCGCAAGCCCTGGGTCAAAACCTCGCTGGCGCCGGGGTCGCAGGTTGTGTCCGAGTACCTGGAGGCCGCCGGCCTGCAGGAGCATCTGGACGCCATCGGCTTCAACCTGGTCGGCTATGGCTGCACCACCTGCATCGGCAACTCCGGCCCGCTGGCCGAAGAAATCTCCAAGTGCATCAACGACAATGACCTGATCGGCGTTTCGGTGCTGTCGGGCAACCGCAACTTCGAGGGCCGCATCTCCCCCGACGTGCGCGCCAACTACCTGGCCTCGCCGCCGCTGGTGGTGGCCTATGCGCTGGCCGGTGACATGAACATCGACATCACCACCGCGCCGCTGGGCCAGGACCAGGACGGCAACGACGTCTTCCTCAAGGACCTCTGGCCGAGCCAGAAGGAAATCGCCGATCTGGTCGAGCAGACCGTGACCCGCGAAGCGTTCCAGTCGAAATACGCCGATGTCTTCAAGGGCGATGAGAAGTGGCAGGCGGTGGAGGTCACCGACGCGGAAACCTATGACTGGCCCGCAAGTTCGACCTACATCCAGAACCCGCCTTACTTCCAGGACATGGGTCCCGAGCCGGGCACCATCGAAAACGTCGAAGGCGCCAAGGTTCTGGCGATCCTGGGCGATATGGTCACCACCGACCACATCTCGCCCGCGGGATCCTTTGCCACCACCACGCCCGCGGGCCAGTACCTGCTGGAGCGCCAGGTGCAGCCGCGTGAGTTCAACTCATACGGCTCGCGCCGCGGCAACCACGAGATCATGATGCGCGGCACCTTCGCCAATATCCGCATCCGGAACGAGATGCTGGACGGCGTCGAGGGCGGCTACACCAAAGGCCCCGATGGCGAGCAGACCTCGATCTTTGAGGCTTCGATGGCGCATCAGGAAAACGGCACCCCGCTGGTGGTATTCGGCGGCGAGCAGTACGGCGCGGGCTCCTCGCGCGACTGGGCGGCCAAGGGCACTGCTCTTCTGGGCGTGAAGGCCGTGATCGCGGAAAGCTTCGAGCGCATCCACCGTTCCAACCTGGTCGGCATGGGCGTGATCCCGTTCGAGTTCACCGGCGGCGACACCCGCAAGACGCTGGGGCTCACCGGCGAGGAAACCGTCTCGATCCATGGGCTGGACAGCATCAAGCCGCTGCAGGAGGTGCCGTGCGACATCACCTTTGCCGACGGTTCGGAAAAGACCATCACGCTGAAGTGCCGTATCGATACCGCACCGGAGATCGAATACATCGAACACGGCGGCGTTCTGCACTATGTGCTGCGCAATCTGGCCAAGCAGTAAGGCCAACCGCTGCCACACGGACAAGGGCGCCCAAGCGGGCGCCCTTTTCTTTTGGATACTGGGTCCGCAATGGCAGCAGTGCCGCCCTGCGTTCCTGGCTAGTGGCTGTAGCTGCGGCTATGCAGGATCCGGTCAATCTCCCCTTCGGCCTTCAGCTCCCTGATCGCGCGGTCGAATTCTTCCAGATAGGCCTCCGCACCGCTGGCGCGGGACAGTCCGAAGTGCGACGTGCGGCTGGAAACGGCTGTCCCGGCGGCGGCAATCCGGTCCTGCCAGCCGTTCAGGCCTACATGATAGCGCCCGACAGCATCGTCAATTGCGACCAGGTCCAGCTGGCCGAACAGCAGCATTTGCATCAGACCGGCTGCATCGCCGGCCCTGATGATGCGGTTACGGGCGCTGAACACCGCTTCCATACGGGGGTCGATGACGCTGCCGTTCACCATGCCCAGCCTCAGATCGGACACACCGGCATATCCCTCGCCCCATGCCAGCCCGTTTGGAAAGCGGTCCCGGTTGTACCAGAACGTATTCGTCTGCTCAAACGCGGGTTCGCTGAATGCCAGGAAGGCCTCCCGCTCCGGGGACTTGAACAGCGGCAGGATGCCGTCTGCCTCCCCTGACTTGGCCTGGGCCAGGCAGCGCTGCCAGGGTAGCAGAACCGTCACTGCGCTAAGGCCGCCGATCCGCTCCGTCACCGCGTCCAGCAGCTGCACCTTCAGCCCGCCGGACGGGATGCTGCCGGTTCCCATGGTGTAGGGCGGATAGGGATCATAGCAGAAGGTCAGCACAGTTTCCGCCCGCGCAGCCGTCGCAAACAGGCAAGCGGCCACGACGCACCCCAGGCCTGTACTCAGGACTCTAACGGGATCAGTTACTTTCATCTCATTCCCGGACCACGTGTTTTACCGGCACGCAGTGCCGCGAAACCCTGAATTTCTTAACTCTAAAATCCTGCAGTATTCCGCGGCAGATTAAAAGAGTCCGCGGGGCAACCCGTCCTGACAAATGCGTGCCCGCGCGGCACGCAAAAAGCTCTCCGGTCCCGCAGCGTAAGCTGCTGTACCGTCCGTTAATAATGTGTAAACATAATTCCTGAATTAACCTTTTCCCTTTCAGGGCGCATTCAGAGGCCGCACGCAGAACGCATGAGAGAAGCCGCAATTGCCGTTATTTATCCGGACATAGACACGTTTGAAGATCACGCTAAGGCGGTGGCAGCAATGATATGCGAAACCCGGCGCTTTCCCGGCTGTATCGAAGCCCACGCCGGCATCAATCGCGAGCGTCACGAAATCGCTGTGTTCCACTTCTGGGAATCAAATGACCACCTGGACCGCTACCTGACCTGGCGCGCTGAACGCGGCGACTTGGACGCCCGCAGCGCCACCATGCGGCGGGAACAGGACTTCCGCACCTTTTCCGTGCCCTGAGCCGCGCGGGCCTCATCCGGACTGCACAACCTCTGTTCGCAAACTGCAGATTGCCCCGCCGGACTGGCGGCGGCAATACTGCTGCCATGAAACAGAGCAGCAGCATCACCGGCTTTCACGCCCACGTCTATTTTGACGAAACCACCATCGGGCAGGCCAGATCCCTTTGCGAGCAGGCCGCCCGGCAGTTCGGCGTCCAGATGGGCCGGGTGCATGAGAAAAACGTCGGGCCGCATCCAAGGTGGTCCTGCCAGCTGGCCGCCAGCCCGGAGCAGTTCGCAAGGCTACTGTCTTGGCTGGCGCTGAACCGCGAGGGGCTGATCGTGTTTGCCCACCCGGAAACCGGCGACGCCCTGGCGGACCATCGCGATCATGGCATCTGGCTAGGGGCAGGGCTGGCTCTGGATCTCAGCATTTTCAACTGATATGCGGCGCCTCCAGCAGAAACTTCCGGGCGGCCGGCCGGACCGCCGCCCCTTTTAACACGCGGAGCTTCCTTTGACCGAAGCAGTAATCATTGAGCTGCAGCCGCTGCCGGGGCAATACACCCGGCTGGCGGTCCTGGTGAAACAGATGGTGGCACAGGTCCGGGATTTTCCCGGCTGTCTGCAAGCCGACACGCTGCTGGCCCCGGAGCGGGACGAGATTGCCATCTTCCAGCGCTGGGAGAACGCCGACGCCTTCGGCGACTATTTGATCTGGCGCTCCAAGCAGGCGGATTTCGAGCAACTCCACAAGCTGCTTGCGGCGGAGCCGGACTTCAAGAGCTTCACCCTCGGCACGGGCGCCTGACGCGCCCTGCCCGGTTACTGGCCCGCGGCCTTCTCCATCGCCGGGCGCAGGGTCTTTTCGATCACCCGCTGGGTGACGGGCCCTGCAAACCGCAGCACGATCTTGCCCTCGCCATCCACCACATAGGTCTCAGGCACACCATACAGGCCCCAGTCGATAGCCATCCGGCCCTTCTCGTCCCGGCCGATGGCTGCATAGGGATCGCCGAGCTCATCCAGAAAGGCCTCGGCATTTGCCAGCTGGTCCTTGTAGTTGATGCCGTAGACCGGGATGCCTTCCTGGGAAAGCGCTTCAAGGTTCGGGTGCTCCACCCGGCAGGGCGCGCACCAGCTGGCCCAGTAGTTCACCAGCTTCACGTTGCCGTCGCGCAGGGTTTCGTCGCTGAACATCTCCTTGCCCGGAAACGGATCCAGCACCACCGGCGGCGCGGGCTGGCCTTCGCGCGCGGACGGAAGGCTGTTGGGGTCCTCGCGGAACATCCCCACCAGCGCCAGGCCGACAAAGCCTGCAAACACCAGACCGGGGATCGCCATCAGCGGAGAGATTTTAGCCATTGCGCTTCACCCGGGCTTCCAGGGTTTCCATCTCCCGGCGCACCTTGCGGCCGCGCCAGATTGTCAGCACCACCAGCGCCACCAGCAGGACCAGCGAGGCGGCATAGGCCGACAGCACCGTATCGGTGTATTTTCCAAGATCGGGCATCAGGCCTCCAGCCGTTCGCGCGCCATCAATGCCTTGATGCGGCGGGCGCGGATTTCAGTTCCGGTGCGGTAGAACACCAATGCGATGAACAACAACACAAACCCCGCCATGCACACATACAGCGGGTTGGAAAACGCATCGGCGACGTTTTCCTTCTTGTCCAGCGACAGCGACGCGCCCTGGTGCAGCCCCTGGTTCCAGAAATTCACCGCATAACGGCTGAGCACCGCAAAGACCGACCCCACAAGGCACAGGATTGAGGTCAGGTCAGCGGCGGTGTCGGGGTTGTCGATCGCCTCCCACAGGGCGATGTAGCCGAGGTAGAACAGGAACAGCACCAGGAAGGACGTGAGCCGCGGGTCCCAGGCCCACCAGGTGCCCCACATCGGCTGCCCCCAGATCGCGCCGGTGATCAGCGCGATCACCGTCATCACCACGCCCACAGGCGCCGCGGCCCGGGCCGCCAGCGCGCTGACGTGGTGGCGGCGGATCACCCAGACCAGCGAGGTAATCAGCATCATGAACCAGGCGTTGATCGCCATCAGTGCTGAGGGCACATGCAGGAAAATGATCTTGACGGTGGAGCCCTGACGGTAGTCATCAGGCGTGAAGAAAAAGCCCCAGACCAGCCCCACGGTGATCAGCACCGCTGAGCTGACCCACAAGGCCGGCATCACCTTTTCGGTGGTGGCCAGGAACTTTTTCGGGTTGGCGTATTCCCAGATCGACATGGTGGCTATTTAGGTCCTGCTTCCGGATTTCTCAATTCTTGGTCACGGCAAAAGTCCTAGCGCAAATTGACGCGCAGGACGGCAGCGCTGGCAAAGGGCAGAAGGGCGATGGAGGCGGCGGAGATCCCGGCCAGCAGCAACAGCGGCGTTTGCACCGCCATGCCCTCGGCACCGCGGCGGGCAACCTCCGAGCCGAAGATCAGCGTCGGCACATACAGCGGCATCACCAGCAGCGACATCAAGAGGCCGCCGCGTTTCAGCCCCACGGTCAGCGCAGCGCCAAAGGTGCCGATGACCGACAGCGCCGGGGTGCCCAGCAGCAGCGAGACAACCAGCCACTGAAAACCCGCAACCGGCAGGTTCAGCAGCACCCCCAGCACCGGCGCGGCCATCACCAGCGGCAGTCCGGTGGTGATCCAATGCGCCAGCGCCTTGATCGTCACTGTGCTTTCCAGGGGCAGCGGCGCAGTGGCCAGGAGGTCGAGCGAACCGTCCTCCCAATCCAGGGCCAGCAGCCGGTCCAGCGACAAGAGGCACGCCAGCAGCGCGCCAAGCCACAGCACGCCGGGTGCGATCCGCGACAGCAGCTCAGACTGCGGGCCGACGGAAAATGGCACCATCACGGTCACGATCAGAAAGAAGGCAAGGCCCAACCCAAAGCCGCCGCCCGCGCGGAAGGCAAGCTTCAGATCCCGCAGGAGAAGCGCAATCACAGGAAGTCTCCGTCAAAATCGTCGATCTCCGGCGGTTTGGCCTTGTAGGGACCCACGTCCAGCACCTCCGCCTCCAGCCCCAGGTCGATATGGGTGGCAATCAGCGCCGCGCCGCCCTGCCCCAAATGCGCCCGCACCGTGTTTGCAAACATCGCGACCGAGGTCTTGTCCAGGCTCACTGTCGGCTCGTCCATGATCCAGATGGGACGGCCTGTCACCAGCATCCGGCTGAGGCCCAGGCGGCGTTTCTGCCCCGCCGACAGCGCCCCCGCCTGCCGGTCCCGCAAACCTTGCAGGTCGAACCCGTCCAGTGCCTGTTCGATGCCGTTGCGGCCAAAGACGCTGGCCCAGAATGTCAGGTTCTCCGCCACCGTCAGCGTCGGCTTCAGCCCGTCGGAGTGCGCGGCATAGGCAATCTGATCCTCAGCGCCCTCAACCCGGCCCCTCAGCGGCGGCTGCAGGCCCGCGACGGTGCGCAAGAGCGTGGTCTTGCCAATGCCATTGGGGCCGCGCAGGATCAGCGCCCGGCCGGACTTCAGCTCAAAGCTCAGCCCCTCCAGCACCGGGATGCCTCCGCGGGCCACGCTCAGATCCGTCACTGTCAATGTCATGAAGCCCGCTTATCCCATTGTGTCCGCGCATGAAAAGCCTGTTTTCAAAATGCCCGCTTTGCGGCAGGTCAAATGAATTTCAGGAAATCAGACCGGCAGCGCCGCCATGGCAATCCGGCGCCCTTCAGACAAGAGCACGTTATAGGTGCGGCACGCGGCAGGCGAGTTCATAATCTCCACCCCCAGCCCGGCCTCTTCCAGCGCTCTGCGAAGCTCTGCCGGGATATGGGCGATTTCCGCGCCGGTGCCGATGAACAGCACATCAATCTCCCCGGCCAGCGCCAGCAGCGGTTCGGCGTCGGCCATGCCGTCCCAGGACGCCGTGCCAGCCGCCGAGGTCAGCACCGCCCCCTGATGCACCTGCCCGCCGATCCGGAAGAACCCCGCGCCATAGCCGTCAATCGGCTGCGCGTCGGTATAGCTCACTTCATTCAGGCGCATGCGCGGTCCTTTCAATCAAATACCGGGAGGCTGGATAACACGGCCAGCCCGATCACGGAATAGGAGGCAAAGCGGTAGAGTTTCTCCAGCTTGGGATCAAACAGCGCCTTGCCGGTCAGCGTGGTGATCACGTAGGGCACCCCCAGCAGCGCTGCCAGGATGAACGCCTTGAGACTGGCCATGCCGCCAAAGATCAGGTTCACCGCGATCACCACATCCAGCGCCGCCAGGAAAACGATGGTATTGGCCCTGACCCGCGCCACGTCGCGCACGTTGGCCAGGTAGAAGACAATGATCACCGGCCCCGTCAGCCCGGTCATGCCGCCGACAACGCCCGCCGCGCCGCCAATTGCGAACCGCCCCGGCCAGCCAAGTCTGCCCTGCCAGCGCCAGCCGGAGATCACGACGGCCAATGTCACGCCGATCACCCCGGCCGCAACCCAGCGCAGGGTCAGCGGGTCCATCTGCGACATGATCCACAGACCCGCCGGTACAGTCACCGCGGCAGCCATGGACAAGGCCCCGACCTCGGCCCTGTCGGCCTTGCTCCAGGCCTGCGGGAACAGGGTGATGGTAGAAAACACGCCCATCAGCACCATCAGGAAAACCACATCGGCTGATGGCAGGAACTGCGCCCCCACAGGGACAAAGATCATCGCAGTGCCAAAACCAGTGAAGCCGCGGACTAGACCCGCGGCTCCGATGGTGACCAGCAGCCAGAACAGCCCCGGCGTCTGCAGGGCTGCCTGAAAGGCCTCAAGCATCAATGTTGGCAAACTGGTTGCCGGAGGTGTTCGACGGCTTCGACCAGTCGCGCTTCACCCCCAGTTTCAGCAGGATGGTGGAGGCCACGAACACGGACGAATAAGTGCCGACCAGAACACCCCAGATCATCGCAAAGACAAAGCCGCGGATCACGTCGCCGCCCAGCACATAAAGCGAGATCAGCGCCAAAAGTGTGGTGACAGAGGTCATCACCGTCCGGCTGAGGGTTTCGTTGATCGAGATGTTCAGTACCTCGGCAAGGTCCTTCTTCTTGTACCTCCGCAGGTTCTCGCGCACCCGGTCGAAGACCACCACGGTATCGTTCAGCGAATAGCCGACGATGGTCAGCAGCGCCGCGATGATCGCCAGGTCGAACTTGATTTGCAGCTCGGAGAAGACACCGATGGTCAGCACCACGTCATGCACCAGCGCGGCCACCGCCCCCAGCGCAAACTGCCACTCAAACCGCAGCCAGATGTAGACAAGCACCGCCGCAATGGCGAGCACAACGGCAATCACCGCAGTCTGGATCAGCTCGCCCGAGACCTTGGGGCCCACGGATTCAACCGACACGAACTTGATGCCCGGCGCCGCAGCATCCAGCGAGGCCTTGAGCTTTTCGATCATCTCACCCGAAATCGCCTCGCCATCGTCCTGCGCCTGAATGCGGATCATGGCGACGTGCTGGTCGTCCTCAAAGGCCGGATCGAACACCTCGGTGATCGACACATCGCCCAGCTCATGCACCGCCAGCGCGTCGCGGTAGGCGCCCACATCAACCGCTTCGGTGGCCTCGGTGCGGATCGTGGTGCCGCCGCGGAAGTCGATGCCGAAGTTCAGCCCCTGCCACATGAAGGACGCAAAGCCGACCACCATCAGCAGCGCGGAAATGCCCAGCCACAGCTTGGCGCGCCTGAAGAAATCGAAAGAGGTTTCCTGGGGAACAAGTCTCAGCCGCATCTTACACCTCAATCGTTTTCGGACGGCGCCGTTCAAACCACATGATGATCATCAGGCGGGTGACAAAGATCGCGGTGAATACCGAGGTCATGATGCCCAGCCCCAAGGTGATCGCAAAGCCGCGCACCGGGCCGGAGCCCATGGCGAACAGGATCACCGCGGTGATGAAGGTGGTGATGTTGGCGTCAAGGATGGCGCTCAGCGCCTTGGAGTAGCCTTCGTCGATGGCCTTGGCCGGGCCGCGGCCCGATTTCAGCTCTTCGCGGATACGCTCGAAGATCAGCACGTTGGCGTCCACCGCCATACCCACCGTCAGAACGATACCAGCGATGCCCGGCAGCGTCAGGGTGCCGCCGATCAGGCTGAGCATGCCAAAGATCAGCGCGATGTTGAGGATCAGCGCCACATTGGCGAACAGGCCGAACAGGCCGTAGCTGAGGCCCATGAACACCAGCACCGCGATAAAGGCCACGGCCGTTGCCACCTTGCCCGCGTCGATGCTGTCCTGGCCCAGTTCCGGGCCGATGGTGCGCTCTTCCAGGAACTCCAGCCCGGCAGGCAGCGCGCCTGCGCGCAGCAGAACCGCAAGGTTGGTGCTTTCCTCGATGGTGAAGTTGCCGGTGATGATACCGGAGCCGCCCGGGATGTGCGACTGGATCACCGGGGCAGAAACCACCTCGTCATCCAGCACAATAGCAAAGGGTGAGCCGATGTTTTCCGCCGTGTAGTCGCCAAACCGGCGCGCGCCGGAGGTGTTGAAGCGGAAGGTCACCGCTGGCCGGCCGTTCTGGTCGAACGATGGCTGCGCATCGACCAGGTCTTCGCCGGTCACAACCGCAGCGGCCTCGATGGTGTAATAGGCGCCTTCCTCATCCAGCGACGGGATCACCTTGTTGCCGATGCCAGGGGCGGCATCGGGATCGCTGCCGCGGCCTACAACCGGGTTGAAGGTCAGCTGCGCGGTGGTGCCGATGATCTCTTTCAGTTCCGAGGCGGAGCCGATGCCCGGCACCTGGATCAGGATCCGGTCGGCGCCCTGGCGCTGAATGGTCGGCTCGCGGGTGCCGACCTCGTCGATGCGGCGGCGCACGATCTCAAGCGCCTGGCGCACGGTGCGGTCGTCAGAGGCGACCTTTTCCGCCTCGCTCAGGCGCACCACCAGGATGTCGCCCTGGGCCGAAACCTCGATGTCGTTGGCGCCGACACCTGTCAGCGTCGTGATCGGGTTGGCCAGGCCGCGCACCACTTCCAGCGCACGGGCCATGCCGTCGGGTTTGGAGAGCTTCAGGCGAATCTCATCCGCAGGCCCCGGCTGGCGGCGGAAAGTGCCGACGGTGCTGCGCTCCGGCCGCAGCGCATCCCGCACTTCCGGCCACAGCGCATCCATACGCGCTTCATAGACGTCTTCCACCTGCACCTCGGCCAGCAGATGCGCGCCGCCCCGCAGGTCGAGGCCAAGGTTCACCAGCCCTGACGGCAGGAAAGACGGCCACTGGCCGACCGTTTCCAGCCGCTCCGGCGTCTCGCCCTTGGCGATAATGTCGGCTGCCGCGTCGTTTGCCTGTTCGACGCGGGTGTAGAACCCGTTTGGCAGGGCAAGCATCAATCCAGCTGCGCATACCAGCCAGATCAGCACCCTCTTCCAGAGATCAATTTGCAGCATTGCCCTGCCTTTTCAGATAGTTGCAAGGAGCGCTTAAGCTGCCGGCTCGGTCTTGTTCAGAACCTGGGCAATGGTCGCCTTGACCACGCGCACCTTGACGCCGTCAGCGATCTCCACCTCGATCTCGCCGTCTTCCTTGACCTTTGCCACCTTGCCAATGACGCCGCCCTGGGTCACCACCTGGTCACCGCGGCGCAGGCCGTCCACCATCGCCTGATGCTGTTTCATCTTCTTCTGCTGCGGGCGGATCAGTAGGAAGTACATGATCGCGAAGATCAGAATAAGCGGGAGAAATTGGGCGACTGCGCCACCGTCCATGGGATATTCCTTCTGTCAAAGCGGCATGGTTTTCACGCCGGAAATTTGCAGCGGAACCTATGCGCTGGCTGGATGGAGCGCAAGGCTCACGCAGCGCAAAAGCGCAAGCGTAAAACGCCGTTGCAGGATTGCCCTTAACGGCCTGTTGCAGGGGCTTTCCCGGCGCAGACCGCGTGGCATGGACCGTGCCCGGAATGCCCGGCCTGCACACAGACCGCACGCCCCCCTTCCCCTTTCTTCACCCTTGCGTCATAGGATGGGCCTACTGATTCAAATATCATTCAACGCTAGGAGAGACTCTCATGCATGACATCCGCGCTATCCGCGAAAACCCTGCCGCATTCGACGCCGCTGTGGCGCGGCGCGGGGATGCGGGCGTGTCATCCGAGATCCTGGCGCTGGACGAAGCGCGCCGTGCCAAGATCCTGGCGGCAGAGACCGCGCAAGCCGAGCAGAACAAGGCCTCCAAGGAGGTTGGCGCAGCCAAGGGCCGCGGCGACGAGGCCGAGTTCGAGCGCCTGCGCGCGCTGGTCGCCGAGAAGAAGGCCGAAGTCGCTGCCATGAACACCGAGGCCAAGGCGCTGGACCAGCAGCTCAATGACATGCTGGCCACCATTCCGAACCTGGCGTTCGAGGATGTGCCGCTGGGCGAGGATGAGGACGACAATGTCGAAATCCGCCGTTGGGGTGAGCCCAAGGCGCTCGAGTTCGAGGCCAAGGAGCATTTCGAGATCGAAGGTGTGAAGCCGGGCATGGATTTCGAGACCGCGGCCAAGCTCTCGGGCAGCCGCTTTGTGGTGTTGTCCGGTGCGGTGGCCCGTATCCACCGGGCGCTGGCGCAGTTCATGATCAACACCCATGTAGACGAAAACGGCCTGACCGAGACCTGGACCCCGGTGTTGGTGCGCGAAGAGATGATGTACGGCACCGGTCAGCTGCCCAAGTTCGGCGAGGACAGCTACAAGACCACCAACGGCTGGTGGCTGGTTCCGACGGCGGAGGTCACGCTGACCAACATCGTCAACGGCCTGGTGGTCGAGGAAGGCTACCTGCCGCGCCGCTATGTGGCCCACACCCAGTGCTTCCGGTCTGAGGCCGGTTCGGCCGGCAAGGACACCGCCGGCATGCTGCGCCAGCACCAGTTCGAGAAGGTCGAAATGGTCTCCGTCACACATCCGGACAAGAGCGTCGAGGAGCACGAGCGCATGACACGCTGCGCCGAGGACATCCTGGAGCGGCTGGGACTGCCCTACCGCACCATCGTTCTGTGCACCGGCGACATGGGCTTTGGCGCCCGCAAAACCCACGACATCGAGGTCTGGGTGCCCGGCCAGAACACCTACCGCGAGATCTCCTCGGTCTCGGTCTGCGGCGATTTTCAGGCACGCCGGATGAACGCCCGCTTCAAGCCCGCGGATGGCGGCAAGCCGCAGTTCGTGCACACGCTGAACGGCTCTGGCCTGGCGGTGGGCCGCTGCCTGATCGCCGTGCTGGAAAACGGCCAGCAGGCGGATGGCTCGGTCAAGCTGCCGGAGGTGCTGGCCCCCTACCTGGGCAGCAAACTGACCTTGAGTGCCGAGGGGCAGCTGGTCTGATCCAGAAGCCCTGCCAGACACAAGGAAACCGGCGCTAATCGGCGCCGGTTTTTCTAAGGAATCGAAGGCTTAACGCGATTTCTTCGCCTTCTTCTTTTTCTTGTCGCTAGCCGTCCCCTCCAGGATAGCCTGCGCCTTAGCCTTCTCCTTTTCGATGGCTTTCTTGGCCTTTGCCTTCATTTTTTTGGCTTTCTGCTTGGCCTTGATTTTTGCCGCCGCGAATTCTTCCGCCAGATTGGCAGCCTTGCGCTTGGCCTTGGCGGCCTTGGCCTTGGCCTTTGCCGCCTTCTCCTCCGCTGCCTTGCGGGCCGCCTCGGCTTCGGCCAGCTTCCTGTCCATCTCTTCCTGCGTCGGCTGTGCCTGAGGGGCTGCCGCCTGCCCGTCCCGCTTGCCGCGGGCCGGATTGCCGTTCACCGGCTTGGCTTTAGCCTGGCCCGGATCACCCGCCCCCTTGGCGTCTGCAGCCTCCCGGGCCAGCACCCTCAGCGCCGCAGCTCGGTTTGCTCCGATCCCTGGAATGCCGCGCAGCTTTGCTTCATCCATCCCTGCCAGTTCTTCAGCGGTTTTCACGCCATGTTCCTGCAGCACCTTTGCCAGCGCCGGTCCGACCCCGCGCAGCTTGTGTATTGGTGTCATGCCTGATCTATTCCTTTTATTTTCAATACCTTACTTGCCCAATCTCTGTGCAAGGATGACACGGTCCGCTTAGCCGGGGAAGGGAACAAGGCATTTTTTCTCTTCATCCCAGAGCTTTAGCGTCAAAGCCCGGACGGCCTCCGGGAATTTGATCCGGCGCAGCCCCAGTTCCGGCGGCAGGCTGTAGTGGCACTGCCGCAGCCGGTAGGACGGAATACGCGCGTTGTAATGGTGGATGTCGTGCAGGGTGATATTTGCCACTGCCATGTCGAAGAACCATCCGAAATCCAGGCAGGAAGATCCTTGCAGCGCCGCCACCTGCGGGTTCAGGTCCGGTCGGCGGTCCCAGTAGGTATCCTCGAAATTATGCTGCAGGTAGACCAGGAACACCCCGATCATGCCGCCAAGGAAGGAAAACGCCAGCCAGATCCAGATGCCGGTCATGCCCGCCGCCCAATAGAGCAGCGCAAGCATCGCCACGATCACCAGATTGTGCAGGATCACGCCCCAGGCGCCGAAGCGGACCGTGTTCTTGGGCCAGCGGTAGCGGATGAAATAGGTAAAGGCCGACCCCAGCGGCACCAGCACAAACGGGTTGCGGTACAGCCGGTAGCCCAGCCGCTCCCAGAAGCCGGCCGCCTTCCACTCCCGCACCGTCATCGTGTGAATCTCGCCGGTTTCACGGTGCTCCAGGTTGCCGATGTTGGAATGATGCAGGTTGTGATTCTGCTTCATCACCTCAAACGGGGCAAAGGTGAAGGGGGACAGAACATGGCCCGCGATCTCATTCTGCAGGCGGGTTTCGAACAGCGAATGATGGCCGGTGTCGTGCTGCAGCACGTAGAGGCGCACCGCCGCAAATGCAAAGACCACCCCGGCAGGCAGCATCACGTACCAGCGGTCCGCATGGGCGATGGCCAGGTAAAGCGACAGGAAATAGACCGCGAATGTCCCGAAATAGCTGAGCGAAGCCAGCCGGTTGTCCTTTTCGGTGAACTTTCTCGTATGCGCCCTCAGGTCCATGAAAACATCCGTAAAATCATTTCGTGACAAACGTGCGAAACGCGCAGCCCGTCCAAGGTAGGATTTCAGATAATTCCGCCAGGCCCAAAGACAAGGCTGCCGCGCAACAAATGCGCAACCGCAGGTGTAGCAAACCGCTGGAAATGCCGAAACAGCACTTCACGCCCGGGAGCGCATGCAGGCCTTGGGCCGCCAGAACCCGCGCAACGCAAAAGCGCCGCCCGTCAGGGCGGCGCCGGGCCCAACGGGCCAAGGTATTCTGTGAATGCCGCGAGGCCGGGCGGGAGCCGCCCCGCGCTTGCCTGCCGCGTCAGCTGCCGCGCTTGTTCAAGTGCTTGGCCAGGGCTCCGGCGTTCTTGGCGCGCTTGCCTTTATAGGGGTTCTTGTCGCCCTGCCCGCGCATGTACAGGCGGATCGGCGTGCCGGGCATATCGAAGTCTTCACGCAGCCCGTTGACCAGATAGCGGGTATAGCTTTCCGGCAGCTTATCGGGATGCGAGCACATCACCACAAACCCCGGCGGGCGGCTTTTGGCCTGGGTCATGTAGCGCAGCTTGATACGCTTGCCCTGAGGCGCAGGCGGCGGGTGCTGTTCCAGCATGCCAACCAGCCAGCGGTTCAGCGCCGCAGTGGGGACACGCCGGTTCCAGGTGCCATAGGCGCGCATGATCGCCTCATGCAGCCGGTCCAGTCCTTTGCCGGTCTTGGCAGACACCGTGACCAGCGGCGCGCCGCGCAGCTGCGGCAGCAGGCGGCCAAAAGCCTCCTTGAGGTCTCGCAGCTTTTCCTGCTTGTGCTCTTCAGCGTCCCATTTGTTGACCGCCACCACAACCGCGCGCCCCTCGCGCTCGGCCAGGTCGGCAATCCGCAGGTCCTGCTGTTCAAACGGGATGCTGGCATCCAGCAGCACCACCACAACCTCGGCGAATTTCACCGCGCGCAGGCCGTCAGAGACAGAGAGCTTTTCCAGCTTCTCCTGCACCTTGGCCTTCTTGCGCATGCCGGCGGTGTCGAACACCCGCATCGGCACATCTTTCCAGTTGATCTTGAGCGAGATCGCATCGCGGGTGATCCCGGCCTCGGGGCCGGTCAGCAGCCGCTCCTCGCCCAGAATCTTGTTGATCAGCGTGGATTTTCCCGCGTTCGGGCGGCCCACCACGGCGACCTGCAGGGGCTTGGCGTCGGTCGGAACCGGAATGACTTCTTCCTCGTCCTCGCCAATCTCTTCATAAACCTCGACGTCGGTGTCCGGGGAATGGTCTTCGGCCTCGGCTTCGAATTTTTCGGCCAGCGGCTGCAGGATTCCGTAGAGGTCCGGCATCCCCTCGCCATGCTCGCCCGACAGCCGCAGCGGCTCGCCCAGACCCAGGCCATAAGCCTCCAGCACGCCAGCTTCAGCGGCGTTGCCCTCGGCTTTGTTGGCGGCCAGGATCACATGCGCGGACTTTCGGCGCAGGATGTCGGCAAAGATCTCATCCGTCGGGGTCACCCCGGTGCGCGCGTCGATCATGAACAGGCAAATGTCGGCCATATCCACCGCCCGTTCTGTCAGGCGGCGCATGCGGCCTTCCAGCGAGTTGTCGGTGGCATCTTCAAGACCAGCGGTGTCGATCACCGTGAACCGCAGATCCCCCAGCCGCGCCTCGCCCTCGCGCAGGTCGCGCGTCACGCCCGGCTGGTCGTCGACCAGGGCCAGCTTCTTGCCCACAAGGCGGTTGAACAGGGTGGACTTGCCCACATTGGGACGGCCCACGATGGCGAGGGTAAAGGACATCAGACCAGCTTTCTGCGATTCAGACGCGGCTCATAGCGCATCTGCGCGGCTTCCGCCACCCGGAAACACGGATCAGCGGTAGGCCAGCAATTCACCGTTGGAGGAAACCACATAGAGCGTGCGCCCCGCAACCACCGGCGCGGTGGTGGCGCCGCCCGGCACCTCCGCCGTGCGGGTCAGGCTGCCGTTAACAGGATTGAAGAACCGCAGCAGCCCGTCGTTGGAGGCCAGCACAATCTGCCCGCCTGCCAGCACCGGGCCATGATGCACATAGATCTTGCCGCGCTTGCCCGGCTTGTCCTTCACAAAGCCCGGCAGGTCCACGGCCCAGATCACCTCGCCCGTGCCCGCATCCAGGCGCAGCAGCTGGTTCAGGTCGCTGACCTGGAACAGGCTGCCGCCCGCAGGCCAGGCGGGGCCGGAGGCGCCTTCGCGCGCGGTCCACAGCCGGTCGCCGGTTGCCAGGTCGATGGCAACGGTGCGGCCCGAGTTGTTGCCCGCGTACAGCCGCTTGCCCGCAACCACCGGCGCGCCGGTCACATCGCTGATCCGCGACAGGGTCTGGCCCGTGCGCTGGCCGGCCACCGAGGCGCTCCAGCGGCGCAGGCCGCCGCGGCGGAAGGTGGCAATCAGATCACCGGAGCCAAAGGCAAAGATCGCGAGGTCATTGGTGACCACGGGGGCCGGCGCGCCCAGGATGTTGGCGGCCGAGGGCGAGGCCTCGATCTGCCAGGCAATGCGGCCATCCTTGGTATTGACCGCCCAGCCGGTGTCATCGCCAGCAACCAGATAGACCAGCCCGCCGCTGACCCGCGGCTGGCCGGAGCCGGTGGCCCCCAGTTCCTGCCGCCAGACCAGGCTGCCGTCTGAGGCGTTCAGCGCCGTCAGCACCCCGAAGCCAGAGGAGACATACAGCACGCCATTGTCATAGGCCAATCCGCCGCCTGTTGCCTGGCCTTCGTCATCCGCCGCCGGGATCAGTTCGCTTTGCCACAGCACCTGGCCCTGCGGCGACACCGCGGACACCCGCGCACCGCTGTCCAGAGTGTAGATGCGTCCGCCGCCGGCAACCGGCGTTGCGGTGATGCGCTGGCGGCGGCTGTCACCCTCACCGATCGAGGCAGACCAGATGCGCTGCGGCGCGGCAGAAAGCGCCGGATGCGCGGTGCGGCCCGCCTCGGCGCCATGTCCCTGGGCCCACTCCGCGTTAGCAACCTGTCCGGGCAGGGAAATGGGACGTGCCTGGTTCACCACCTCCACGGCAGCATCGGGACGGATATCCTCGCGCTCGCCGCGCAGGATAATCTCCTCCTCGCCGCAGGCGGCCAGAACGGCCATGGCTGCTGTTGTGCACAGAAGACCCCGTACCCGGGAGAAAGTCTTGGTTATTGTCATTGCCCTGCCCTGTATGCCGTAGTCTTCCGCAAGTTCCCATCCGCGGAGCGCCTTACCCCTCTGGCGCAGCGTCCCCCTCCAGGGAGCCGCCGAGCGCCACAATCACCTGAGACGCGCGGTCTTTCAAGTCTCCGCTTACCCCGGCATCAGCCGCAATCTCCCGCAGCCGGGCAATAGCGGCCTCGTTGTTGCCTTCCTCGATGTCCAGCAGCGCCAGCTGCTCGGACGCCAGCAGCGCCAGCGGCGCACCGGGCTGGGCCAGGGCTTCATACTGCAGGCGGCGGTCCGCGGCGCTCAGGCTGTCCGCCTGCAGCGACAGCGCCTTGAAGCTGGCGATATGGCGGTAGATCAGCGGCAGCTCGCCGTTCACGGCGACGGCTTCCAGCCGGGGCACTGCCTCGGCGGACTTGCCCGACTCGGCCAGCGCGCCGGCTTCCAGCATCTTGACGACAGCTGTCCCGCCAGCGCCTTCAGCGGTCACCGCCGCCAGCGCCGCGGCCTGATCATCGCTGCCCTCGGTTTCCAGCGCCGCAGTGATCCGGTCGCCCAGATCCTCTGCCGCCGCGCGCTCCTGCGCCTTGTTGTATTCGCGGAACGCCGCGCCGCCGACGATCAGCGCCACAGCCACGCCGCCGATCCAGCCATAGCGCTTCAGCATCAGGAAAAGCCGGTCACGGCGGACCTCTTCGGTCACCTCGTCGATAAAGCTGTCGGTATCGCTCATGAAAAGCCCCTGATATGCGCGGCCCGGGCCTGCGCCCCGGCCGGTATTGAATGCGTCGCGCCCCTCTTAACCCGGCTCAAACGCCAAGCCAAGTGGCCCGTTTGCATCAGAAACATCCGCATTGGCGCCGGAAAAGCAAGAAATGTGAACTAAACCACTTAGTTTAGAATGGACATATCCTATATCAGGTCTATCACATACGCGCGACTCTCCTTGTACTCAGCCCTGCCGCCGGCGGCCCAGGAGCACAGCGCACAGGGAGCTGACAGGAATAAGGAAAGGCCCGACATGCGTATCATTCCGATGCTGACCGCAGTGGTGGTGACAGCCAGCCTCTATATGGTGGTCATTCAGCGTGACGAACTGATGGCCTTTGCCCGCGGCGAGGATGCCCCAGACGCAGCCCAAAGCGAAACGGAAGCTGCTGAAGGCCAAGATGCAGCCCAAGCCGAAGACACGCGCGTCGGGGTCGTGGCCCTGCAAAGCAAGGCGCGCACCATCGGCAACGCAGTAATCCTGCGCGGCCAGACCCAGGCAATCCGCCAGGTGGAGGTGCGGGCCGAGACCACCTCAACCGTGATTTCCGAACCGCTGCGCAAGGGCGCCCACGTTGAGCAGGGCGATGTGCTGTGCCAGCTGGACCCGGGCACCCGCGATGCCGCGCTGCAAGAAGCGCAGGCACGGCTGAAGGAAGCCCAGATCAATCTCACCGCCGCCTCCAAACTGTCTGAAGGCGGCTATGCCTCGGAGACCCGGCTGGCCGCCTCCGAAGCCGCGGAGCGCACTGCCATTGCCGCGGTTGCCGCCGCGGAAAAGGAAATGGAGCGGCTGACGATCAAAGCCCCGTTCGCGGGCCTGCTGGAAAGCGACACTGCGGAACTTGGCAGCCTGCTGCAGCCCGGCAGCCTGTGCGGCACCGTGATCCAGCTCGATACCATCAAGCTGGTAGGCTATGTGCCGGAGGCAGAGGTCAACAAGGTGGAACTGGGCGCAACCGCAGGTGCAGAGCTGTCCACCGGCCAGACGGTTCAGGGCAAGGTTACCTTCCTCAGCCGCTCCGCCGACCCTACCACCCGCACCTTTGAGGTCGAGATTACGGTGCCGAACCAGGACCTCAGCATCCGCGACGGCCAGACCGCAGACATCGCGATTTCCTCGGCCGGTTCCTTGGCGCACAAGCTGCCGCAATCGGCGCTGACGCTGAACAACGAGGGCCAGCTGGGCGTTCGCGTTGTCGGATCCGACAGCACCGTGGTATTCTACCCCGTGCAGCTTCTGCGGGATGAGGCCGACGGCGTCTGGCTCGGCGGCCTGCCCGAAACCGCCGACGTGATTGTCGTGGGACAGGACTTTGTGACCGAAGGCGTCGCCGTGGCGGCCACCTACCGGGAGACTGAACAGTGATTGGCATCGTCGATTGGGCCGCCGGCCGCGCCCGGATGGTCCTCGCCTTCATCGCTATCTCGCTGCTTGTCGGCGGCTTCGCTTATTCAATGCTGCCCAAAGAGGGCGAGCCGGATATCGAAATCCCGGCCCTGTTCATCTCAGTCCCCTTCCCCGGCATCTCTGCCGAGGACGCAGAATCCCTGATGGTCAAGGTGATGGAGACCGAGCTTGCCGATCTCGACGGGCTCGATAAGATGACCTCCACCGCCGCCGAAGGCTATGCCGGGGTAGCGCTGGAGTTTGAATTCGGCTGGGACAAGACCGCCATCATGGCCGA
Organism: Leisingera sp. G5_S3_59_S7; assembly: GCF_054968485.1. Classification (NCBI taxonomy): domain Bacteria; kingdom Pseudomonadati; phylum Pseudomonadota; class Alphaproteobacteria; order Rhodobacterales; family Roseobacteraceae; genus Leisingera; species Leisingera sp. G5_S3_59_S7. Next base: position 108,267 of record NZ_JBQKUH010000005.1, on the reverse strand, counting down.
CGTGCGCGACGCCATGGACAAGGCGGAGGCAGAGTTCCCGGAAGGCGCCGAGAAATACTCGATCACCGAGATCAACTTCTCCGAATTCCCGATCGTCATCGTGAACCTGACCGGCGCCGTGCCGGAACGGACGATGGCGCGAATTGCCAAGGACTTGCAGGACGACCTTGAGGCGCTGGATGCAGTGCTGGAGGCAGGCATTGCAGGCAACCGCGACGAGATGGTCGAGGTGCTGATCGACCCGCTTCGGCTGGAGGCCTACAACGTCACCGCGCTGGAGCTGATCAATGTGGTGCAGAACAACAACCAGCTGATCGCGGCGGGTGAGGTCGAGACCAGCCAGGGCGCGTTCTCGGTTAAGATCCCCTCCTCCTTCGACGACGTGAAGGACATCTATCAGCTGCCGGTCAAAACCAACGGCGACCGCGTGGTCACCTTGGGTGAGCTGGCGCAGATCAACTTCACCTTCGAGGACCGCGAGGGCACCGCCCGCTTCAACGGCGAGGACACGGTGGCCCTGCAGGTGGTCAAGCGCAAAGGGTACAACCTGATCGACACCGTCAATCTGGTGAAGACGACCCTGGAAAAATCCAAATCCAAATGGCCGCCGGAACTGCGCGCAGCGGTCCAGGTCGGCACCTCCAACGACCAGAGCCGCGTTGTCGGCTCCATGGTCAGCCAGCTGGAAGGCTCGGTCCTGACCGCCATCGCGCTGGTGATGATCGTGGTGCTGTCGGCGCTTGGCAGCCGCGCGGCGCTCTTGGTCGGCTTTGCGATCCCGACGTCGTTCCTGCTGTGTTTCGCGCTGCTTGCGCTGATGGGCATCTCGATCTCCAACATCGTGATGTTCGGCCTGATCCTTGCCGTGGGGATGCTGGTCGATGGCGCCATCGTGGTGGTGGAATACGCCGACAAGCGCATCAAGGAAGGCACCGGCCCGATGCACGCCTATGTCGAGGCGGCGCAGCGGATGTTTTGGCCCATTGTGTCCTCTACCGCGACCACGCTCTGCGCCTTCCTGCCGATGCTGTTCTGGCCCGGCGTGCCGGGTGAGTTCATGGGCATGCTTCCGGTCACCCTGATCTTCGTGCTGTCGGCCTCGCTGGTGGTGGCGCTGATCTACCTGCCCGTGATGGGCGGTGTCACCGGCCGTATCAGCCGCACGTTCGAGGGCGCTTCCCACGGCCTGCGGATGATCGCACCCTGGTGGCTGCGCGCGGCTCTGGTGCCGGTCTCCATGTGGGGCATGTTTGCAGGCGCGATGCAGATGCTGAACCCCTCCTACCTGCTGGGAGAGGGAACTGGCCCGATGGCGGGTGTGCTGTTCGGCGGGCTGGTCTTTACGCTCGCAGCCTTTGCCGCCTCGATCACCCTCAGCTCGGTCAAGGTGGAGCGCGAGGAAACAGAGGTCGCTCCCGGCTACCACCACACCCCGTTCGGCCATGTGATCAAGTTCATCGCCGGCAACCCGGTGATGCCCATCGTGACGGTCGCCGCCGTGGGTTTCGCGATCATGACCGTGTTCTCGATGTTCAGCGAAAACAACTATGGCGTTGAATTCTTCGTCGACTCGGAGCCGGAACAGGCCACCGCCTATGTCCGCGCCCGCGGCAACATCTCGCTGCACGAAAAGGACGAGATGGTGCGCGCCGCCGAGGAGGTCATTCTGGATCACCATGCGGTGATCAATGTGTTCTCCTTTGCCGGCGACGGCGGCCTGAACACTGACAGCTCCGGGGCACAACTGCCGCCGGACACTATCGGCCAGGTGCAGTTCGAGATCATCCCGTGGGAGGAACGCCCCACCGAAACGGAGCCCCTGAACGGCTGGTTCGGCGCTCTGCTGAGCAAATACCTCGGCTTTGAAAAGGAAATCATCGCCGAAGAATATGACGGCAACACCGTGATCGACCAGTTGAACGCCCAGCTGGCCAAGCTGCCCGGTTTCGAGGTCGAGGTGCGCGCCCTGGCACAGGGTCCTGCCTCCGGCAAGCCGGTGCATCTGCGCCTGCGCGGCGACGGCTGGGAAGACTTGACCAGCGCCACCCTGGCCGCACGGGAGCAGTTCGAGAACACCCCCGGCCTGATCCTGATCGAAGACAGCCTGCCCCTGCCCGGCATCGACTGGCAGATCAATGTGGATGTCGAAAAGGCCGGCCGCTACGGCGCCGATGTGGCGACCGTGGGCGCGATGGTGCAGCTGGTCACCCGCGGCATCCTGCTGGACACCATGCGAGTCGACAGCTCCGACGAGGAGATCGAGATCCGCGTCCGCCTGCCGGAACAGGACCGGGTGCTGTCGACGCTGGACAACCTCAAGGTCCGCACTTCCGACGGGCTGGTGCCGCTCTCGAACTTCGTAACCCGCCAGCCGGTGCCGAAACTGGCGCAGATCAACCGCATCGGCCAGGAACGGTTCTATGACGTCAAGGCGGATGTGGAAGCCGGTCTGAACAAGGTCATCCTTGAGGATCCGGACACCGGTGAAATGACCCGCCTGGCCCTGCTGAAGGAAGTGCCTGAGGGCACGGCTGCCAACGGCGACAGCCTCACTGCCCCGAACGGCCGGCTGATGGAACTGGTGACGCTCACTGGCGCAGACAGCTTTGACGCGGTGCTGGACGCCTTGGACAACGGCGCCAAGATCAGCCCGGTGAACCCGAACGAGCGGATTGCGGTCATCACCGAATGGCTGGAGACCGAGCCGCTGCCGCGCAGCATTGCCTGGGAATGGACCGGCGACCAGGAGGAGCAGGAGGAATCCGGTGCCTTCCTGTCCAAGGCCTTTGCCGGCGCGCTGGCGCTGATGTTCGTGATCCTGCTGGCGCAGTTCAACAGCTTCTACAACTCTGTGCTGGTGCTCTTGGCGGTGGTACTGTCCACCACCGGCGTGCTGATCGGCATGATGGTGATGCAGCAGCCGTTCTCGATCATCATGACCGGCACCGGCATCGTGGCGCTGGCGGGAATTGTTGTGAACAACAACATCGTTCTGATCGACACCTATCAGGAGTTCAGCCAGCAGATGCCGCGGCTTGAGGCAATCATCCGCACCGCCGAGGCACGTATCCGCCCGGTGCTGCTGACCACCATCACCACGATGGCGGGCCTCACTCCGATGATGTTCGGGGTCAGCCTCGACTTCATCAACGGCGGCTACTCAATCGACAGCCCCACCGCGCTGTGGTGGAAACAGCTGGCAACTGCTGTTGTCTTCGGACTTGGCATTGCCACCGTGCTGACCCTGGTGGTGACCCCGTCGCTGCTGGCGATCCGGGTATGGTTCTCCACCTATATGCACATGCTGGGCCGGGCGCTGTCGCGCCTCACCCGCGGCCGTTCCAGCCGCATCGCGCAGGATTCGCGCCTGTTCAAAAAGGCCCGCGCCCTGCCGAGCACGGAAATCCTGTGGGAGGGTGACGAGACCGCCGCCCCGGCAGAACCGGAGCCTCAGGCAGAAGACGACGATGAGCCCTCGCCGCCCTCTGAAGGCAGGCTGCGCGCCGCCGAGTAATCAGCGCCCCGCCAATTGGCGGGGCATTTTTCATTTCAGCCCTCAACTCTGCCTCAAGCCGGCGCCCGCATAGCACCGGAACACGCACCGCTTGCCGGCTGCTTGCTGTCGCAGCCATGTTTTTTCCCGAAAATTGCGCCTACCCGGGAAAAACCTGCGCCGCCTTCAAGCTCGCGAACATCCACCGGCAACCTTCTGAAAAACTTGAGTATTTCAGAAAGGCCCAGGCCATCGGCCACAATAATAAATGACTCCCGCTCATACCTTTGCAACGGTTTGCGGCAGCAGGCGCCACTGGATGACGCAAACGCAGCATCCAAAAATTCCACGTGATTTCAAAGGTTTTCAGGCCAATGCAAACGTTCACAGTTTGTTAGCCCCTGCGTGCAACGGAGCGTCAGGAGCCCAAGTACCGCCGCTCCGCATTGTCTTACTGGTTGGGAAAGAGAAGAATGTCACTACGCTCGCAAATTCTGGCGCTGATCATAATCCCGCTTCTTGCATTGGCCGGTGTTGGCGGCCTCAAGGCGCTGTCGGATTGGAACCGCTTTCAGGACGCGCAACTGACTGAGGCTGAGACATGGGAATCCGTGGCTTTGATGAAAGTCATTCACGATCTGCAGGTCGAACGCGGCCTGTCTGCCGTCTTTTTGTCCTCCGGCGGCACCGGGGCCTCCCGCGCTCTGAAGGAGGCCCGGGCCAAATCCGACAACGCCATCCAGCAGGTGCCAGCGGGCGCTGCCGCCGCTTTGAAACATCTGGACGGGCTGGCCGCCCTGCGTGACGCCGTGACCGGCCGCCAGCTCCAACCGGGCCAGATGGGCGCGCGCTACTCGGAAACTATTGCCAATCTCCTGCGCGGCGTCAGCATCCGGCTGCTGCACCCCAAGAATGCCGAACTGGCGCAGCTTGGGACCGGGCTGGTGAGCCTCGCCTATGCCAAGGAAGCCGCAGGCCAGCAGCGCGCTGCCGGGGCCTCCGGTTTCGGACAGGGCAGTTTTTCTCTGGAAACCTACCGCTGGTTCATCCGCACAGGCGCGGTTGAGGGCCAGCTTCTGGACATCGCCGCGCTGGCCTTCGGCCAAAGCCTTCCGGCGCTGGAGCTGCGCGCAGGCCTGGCCCCCAGCGGGCTGCCCGGCATCCGCGAGCAGGTTCTGACCGCAGGCCCCGGCGCCCCGGCCCCGGAGGTTGCCGTCACAGACTGGTTTGAGCGGGCCACGCGCTGGGTCAGTTCCCTGCGGACGGCAGAAACCACCGTCACCGGCGCGATGATGGCCCGCGCGCAGCAGGAGGCGTCGCAGGCCCGCCGGGCGCTGATCGGGACCGTGGCAGCGGTGGCGCTTGCCCTGATCCTCAGCGCTTTGACCGGGCTGCGCCTGATCCTCTCCTTCACCCGGCAGTTCGGCAGCCTGCAGGCGGACCTGGACCGGCTGGCGCGTAAGGAGTTCGACTTTGAACCGGCCCATCTGAACGACCGGACCGAAGCCGGCGGCCTGAGCCGTGCGATGGAAAAAACCCGTGCCGCCCTGGCCGAGGCCGAGGACCGGCTCGCCTCCATCGAGGCCAGCCGCATCGCCGACCGCGGCGCGGTTGTGGGCAAGCTGGATGACCATCTCGCCCGCCTGTCCAACCGCGATCTGGACTGCACCATCGAGGAGGCCTTCCCGGAAGAGTACGAAGAGCTGAGGCAAAGCTTCAACTCCACCGTTGCCACGCTGAAGGAAACCATCCAACAGGTGATCGCGGCAACCGGCAGCATCCACAATGGCGCGACCGAAATCAGCACCGCCTCGGACGATCTGTCCAACCGCACCGAAAGCCAGGCTGCCACGCTGGAACAGACCGCCGCAGCCCTGGAACAGCTGACGGCTTCGGTGAAATCTTCCGCCGATGGTGCGCGCAACGTCGAAGTGACAATGCAGGAAGCACGCCAGGAAGCCGAAGATAGCGGCCAGGTGGTGCAGCGCGCGGTTTCGGCGATGACTGAGATCGAGCAATCCTCGCTCAGGATCGCACAGATCATCTCGGTGATCGACGACATCGCCTTTCAGACCAATCTGCTGGCGCTGAACGCCGGGGTCGAGGCCGCGCGGGCGGGTGAGGCCGGCAAGGGCTTTGCCGTTGTCGCCTCAGAGGTGCGGGCGCTGGCACAACGGTCTGCCGATGCTGCCACCGAGATCAAAACCCTGATCGGCGACAGCTCCAAGCATGTAAAACAGGGCGTCGACCTGGTCGGTGAAACCGGGGACGCGCTGACCAGCATCGTCAGCCGGGTCAACACCATCTCGGAACTTGTCACCAACATCGCGGAGGGCGCCGCCGAACAGTCCACCGGCCTCAGCGAGATCAATACCGGTGTCAGCCAGCTGGATCAGGTCACCCAGCAGAACGCGGCCATGGTCGAGGAAGCCACCGCCGCAGGCCACATGCTGCACACGGATGCAAGTAAGCTGGCAGAGCTGATGGGGCAGTTCAAACTCAATGGCGCGGCAGGCGCCGTCATCCGCAAGGCTCCCACCGCCGAAGCACCTGCCGCCCCCAGCGCACATGGCGGGGAGCTCGAATTCGGCTCCGCAGTGCCGATGCCGGCCAAAGCAGCAAATGCCGCCTGGAGCGATTTCTGAAACCAAGCTGCAAAACACACACGAAGGCCGGTCCAAGGACCGGCCTTTCTCGTTGACTGCTCAAACGCGCTATGCCCGTGCTCAGGCCGCGTCCTGATCCGCCTGCTGGCGCTGCCACAGCCGGGCATAGCGGCCGTCTTTGGCCAGCAGTTCCTCATGGGTGCCGGTCTCGGCAATCTCGCCCTTCTCCAGAACCACGATCCTGTCGGCCTCGGCAATGGTCGACAGCCGGTGGGCAATCGTCAGCACCGTGCGCCCCTGCCCGGCGCGCGCCAGCGCCTCTTTGATCTCCTGCTCAGTGTCGGTATCCAGCGCGGAAGTCGCCTCATCCAGCAGCAGCACCGGCGGGTTTTTCAGAAGCGTCCGGGCAATCCCCACGCGCTGCTTTTCACCGCCCGACAGTTTCAGCCCGCGCTCACCCACTTGGGTGTCGTACCCTTCTGGCAGCGCCGTGATAAAGTCATGAATCTGCGCATCGCGGGCCGCCTGCTCCACCTCCTCCTGGGTGGCCCCGTCGCGGCCATAGGCAATGTTGTAGCGGATCGTGTCATTGAACAGCACGGTGTCCTGCGGCACCACGCCGATCGCCTGATGCAGGCTCTTCTGGGTCACGTCGCGCACATCCTGCCCGTCGATCTTGAGCGCCCCGCCGGTCACGTCATAGAACCGGAACAGCAGCCGCCCGATGGTTGATTTGCCCGACCCGGTGGAGCCGACAATGGCCACGGTCTGGCCCGGCTCCGCCTGCAGCGAGATCCCTTTCAGGATTTCCCGCCCGGCATCATAGGAAAACCGCACGTCTTCCAGCGTGATCCGCCCGCCATTGACCTTCAGCTCGCCGGCTCCGGGCCGGTCGCTTACATCGGCGGGCTGTTCCAGCAGGTCGAACATCTCGCCCATGTCCACCAGGCTCTGGCGGATTTCGCGATAGACAGTGCCCAGGAAATTCAGCGGCACGGTGATCTGGATCATATAGGCGTTGACCATGACAAAATCGCCGACCGTCAGCCTGCCCTGTTCCACCCCGATGGCCGCCATCACCATAACGCCAATGAGGCCCGCAGTGATGATCACACTTTGTCCGAAGTTCAGCGCTGCCAAAGAGTAGGCCGTTTTCAAGGCCGCCTGCGCATAGCCCCGCATCGCCCCGTCATACCGGGCCGCCTCGCGCTCTTCAGCGACGAAATACTTCACCGTTTCGAAATTCAGCAGGCTGTCGATCGCCTTTTGATTTGCATCGGTGTCCTGCTTGTTCATCTCACGGCGCAGTTTCACCCGCCACTCAGTGACCGCAAAGGTGAACCAGACATAAAGCCCGATGGTGCCGGCCACCACGGCCAGATACCAGGCGTCAAACAGCACCGTCAGGATTATGGCCACCAGGGTCAGCTCGAGGATCAGCGGCCCGATGGAAAACAGCATGAAGCGCAAGAGGAACTCGACCCCCTTCACCCCGCGCTCGATGATCCGGCTGAGGCCCCCGGTCTTGCGGGTGATGTGATAGCGCATCGACAGGCGGTGGATATGGGTGAAGGTCTCCAGCGCCAGGCGGCGCAGCGCCCGCTGGCCCACCGGCGCAAACACCGCATCACGGAGCTGCTGGAAGCCGGTGGTCAGAACCCGCGACACGCCATAGGCCACGGTGAGGCCGACCGCCCCCAGCGCCAGTGGCGGCACGCCCTCGCCCGCGAGGCTGTCCACGGCGCCTTTGTACAGCATCGGCGTATAAACCGCGATCAGCTTGGCCAGAACCAGCACCGCCAGTGCCAGAACCACCCGCACTTTCACCGCACGGTTTCCTTTCGGCCACAGATACGGCCCCACCTTCCGCAGGGTGCGCAGGCCGGAGCGGCGCTCTTCTTTGGCGATGTCTGCTTGGGACGGCACGGCCGCCTGGTCTGTCTGGGTCATGGCGTTTCCTGGCTAGACCGCTTCAGATATTCACCTGTTCTCGGATTTGCGAGGGGCAGGCAGAAAAAACGCGCCGCAAGGGCGCGTTTTCCCAGGTTTACTCGGGGATGGTAAAGACCTGCCCCGGATAGATGAGGTCCGGATTGCGGATCGCGCCCTTGTTTGCCTCGAACACCCGCACATACAGAAACCCGCTGCCGAATTTCTCTTGCGAGATCGCCCAGAGCGTGTCGCCCTTCTGCACCGTCACCGAGCGCACCAGCGGCACAGGCTGATCCGGCGCGGCATCGCCCGCAGGCTGAGGCAGCGCACCGGGCGCTTCGCGCTTGAAGGGGGTTTCCAGGCGGCTCACAACCTTGCCGCTGCCCGGCTCGATTTCATCGACGCGCAGCGTGTAGAGACCAGGCGGCACGTTTTCAAGCTCACCATTCCAGCGGCCGTCCTCAGCTGCGTCAATCTCGGCAACCTGCGCATTGTCGACATAGACCCGCACCCGCGATTTCGGCCGGGCCCGGCCCGAAAGCTGCACGGCACCGGCGCCGTTATAGCTGATGGCATCCAGCGCCACCTCGTCGCTCAGTTCCGGGTCGGCCGGGACCGCGGGCTGCACCACTTCAATCCCGTCCTGCCCGGCCCGCAGCACCGCAACGGCCTGGCCCTGAGGCTGCGGCGCGGCAGGATCAGCAGCAACCGCCGGAGTCGGCGCTGCCGATGCGGGGGATGCTGTGCCCTGCTGGCCGCCGGTTGCCGGTATGCTCCCGGCCTCCCCGGCTCCATCGGCTGCGGCGCCGGCGTCATCCGGCTCTGCCCCTGCCGCGGGCGCAGCGGGCTGCGCTGTCTCTGCTCCGGCCGCCGGGTCCAGCGTTGCAACCTGGTCCGCGGCGGCGGGCGCGGCTGCTGCCGTCTCTGCCGGTACGCTGGTGCCTTCGCCGGAAGCTGTTCCGGAGGCTAGCGGGCTGACCGGCGCCAGAATGAAGGTGTCGCCCGATGCACTCTGCTGGCCGCCGTACTCTGCCAGCAGCGACACCACCTGCGCATCGGAACTTGGCGCAATGGTGGTGAGGGAGACAAACTCCCCGCCTGCCGGCACTTCCAGCTGCTCCAGTACTTGGCCATCCAGCAGCACCGAGACTTGGACACCCTCCTGCGCCCGCCCGGCAATCACCACCGCGCCGTCGCGGTCCACCCGCACCAGATCCAGCTCCGGGGCTTGCAGGACAAACAGGTCTTCCTTGCTCTCGTCTGCCGTCTGCGCCGCCTCTGCTGCCGGATCAGAGGGCGACGCCAGGGCAATCTCCTCATTCCCTGCAGGGCTTTCAACCGGCGAGGTTTCCGTTTTTGCACCGGCAGTTACCGGTGCGTCCTCAGCCGCCGCCGGGGTGTCTGCTTGCGGGGACTCCGCTGCGTCCTCTGCCGCAGGCTCGTCTGAAACCGCTGCACTTTCAGGCGCTTTCTGATCCGGCTCAGCCCCGGCAGCAGCGCTCTCAGGCTCCGCTTCAACCGGCGCGTTTGCTGCACGGTTCTGGAGCGGCTGGCCAGACTCCTCGCCGTCGCCCTGGAAGGCGGCGCTATCTGCCGCTTGCTGCCCGCCGGGCTGCCCGTTTGCGGCCTCGCCATCCGTCTGGCCAGTGCCGAATACTCCCAGCTGGAACAGCACCACTCCGCCCAGCACCACGGCCACGCCGGCAACAGCGCCAAGTGTGAGAGCCCCCAGACCCCCGCTTCCAGATGCATCCGCCATGTCTTTCCCTTCGACGTTTGCGGAATGTTCCCTTCCGCTTAGTTGAGCAAACCTACCAATCCCGCTATCACGGGTCAAAACACCAATTGCTTTGCACCTTGAAATTCCACGGAAAGGCTGGCCGATGAGCATCAAATCCGTTTGTGTGTATTGCGGATCACGCGCAGGCGCGCAGCCCGCCTATGCAGAGGCCGCTCGTGCACTGGGTGCCGGGCTTGCCAGTAGCGGCATGCGCCTGGTCTATGGCGCCGGCGATGTCGGGCTGATGGGCGAGGTTGCCCGCGCGGCCCAGCAGGCCGGCGGCGAAACCTTCGGGGTGATCCCCAGCCACCTCGAGCGGCGCGAGGTCGGCAAATCGGATCTCACCACATATGTGGTGACGGAGACCATGCATGAGCGCAAGAAGGTGATGCTGTGGAACGCTGACGCGGTCATAGTGCTGCCCGGCGGCGCTGGTTCGCTGGATGAGCTGTTCGAGGCCCTCACCTGGCGCCAGCTTGGCCTGCATTCTAAGCCGATCGTGATCCTGAATACTGCGGGTTACTGGGACAAGCTGCGCGCCCTGCTGGAGCAGTTGATCGGCGAGGGGTTCGCCGGGCCCGACCTGGCAGATTACCTGATCTGGGCTGACACCCCGGTGGCCGCCATTGCCGCCCTGCGCGACGCGCGCTCCTGACGCAACGCCGAGAAAGAGAACACCGCAACCGCGCTCCAGATCAGCGCAAAGGCGGCGCCATGCCAGGGGGTGAAGGGCTCAGCGAACAGCAGGACCGCCACCAGGAACTGCAGCGTCGGGTTCAGGTACTGGAGCACGCCCACAGTGCCCAGCCGCACCCGCTTGGCGGCATAACTGAACAGGATCAGCGGCAGCCCTGTCAGGATACCGGAAAACGCCAGCATGGCCGCATCTGCCGGACTGCCCAGTAACCCAGCGCCGCCGGTCAGCCAGATGACTGTCAGCGCCACCGGCAGGATCAGCAGAACCTCAGCGGTGACCGAAACCACCGGCCCCAGTGAAAGCCGTTTCTTGGCAACGCCATAGAGCGCAAAGCTCACACTCAGCACCAGCGGTATCAGCGGCGCGGCGCCCAGCCCGAAGGACAGCACCGCCACCGCGGCCCCGGCCAGCAAAACGGCCAGCAGCTGCGCCCGGGCCAGCCGTTCTCCAAACACCAGCCGCCCCAGCAGCACGCTCAGTAAAGGAAAGATGTAATAGCCCAGGCTCGCCTCAGTCGCGTGGCCGGTCTGGACGGAGGAAATAAAAACAAACCAATTGAGCGAGATCATCGCCGTGGCAAATGCCAGCAGCAGCGCGCTGCGCCCGTCAGCGAAGGCCGCCCGCAAGGCTCTGATCCGCCCCTGCACCAGCAACACGCCCGCAAAGAAGAGGAACGACCACAGCACACGGTGCGACAGCACCTGCTCCGGCGGCACATGCGACAGCGCCTTGTAGTAGATCCCCGACAGCCCCCAGACTACGCAGGCCGAGATCATCGCCATGACGCCCAGATGTGTTTCCCGCATGATTTGCCCCTGCCCTTGCGTCTGCTGACAGACACCGGACAGGGGCAAGGGTCAAGCCCCGGGCCTCAGCCCTTAAGCGTTCTCAAGCGCCTGTTTCACCATATCCTCGATCTTGCTGGTCTCGTGGTTGGTCAGGTTTTTTGCGACCTCGCCAACGACGCAATCGGCGACTTCCTTGTGCAGGTTCTTGCGCAGCTCGCCCAGCACTTCGGGGGCTGCCACCAGAACCAGACGCTCAAACTCGCCCTTGTGCGCCATCTTGTACAACCGGTCCGCCAAGTCAGAGGCAAACCGTTCCTTGGCCAGCTGGTGCCAGTCGGTGTCATCCACTGCCGAGCGGTGCACACTGGGGCCGTCGTTGAACCGCCCCGGCCGGTTGGCCGATTGCTCGCGGTCAGAGGGGTTTTCCTGTTCGTCCTTGCGCCGCACCTTCAGGTTCGGGTTTTGCGCGTCTGTGGTGTTTTCGAGGAACAGCGCTTTTTCGCTGTCTGCAACCAGCACCCAGGTGCCCTGCGTCAAAAAGGTCATGGTGTCACTCCTGCTCCTTGGATTTTGTTACGCGGGTGCTGCCGGCCGGGCGCTCCTTGGCCCGCTTCAGCTCGTCTTCAGAGGCGATGTCGCGCTGCAACCCGCCACCGGTCCGGCCTTGCTGCGAGACGCTCCCCTTAGCACCGGGGATCTCCTCTGTCTCGCGGTGTCCGTCTTTGGATCGTTTGCGTTCAGCCATGGAAACCTCCTTGAAATGCGCGTGTAGCGGATCAACGTGCAGCGAGGGGCATAGTTCCTGAAAATGCCATGAAAAAGCCCGCACAGCAATGCTGCGCGGGCGGAATGCTTGCGGTCCGGCGCCAACTGCGGCGCCGGGCTCCGGTTCTGACGTCTTAACCCAGGCGGGAGGCGACGTTTTCCCAGTTCACCAGGTTGTCCAGGAAGTTGGTCAGGTAGGCCGGGCGCTTGTTGCGGAAATCAATGTAGTAGGAATGCTCCCACACGTCACAGCCCAGCAGCGCGGTCTGATCGAAACACAGCGGGTTGACGCCGTTTTCGGTCTTGGTCACAGCCAGCGAGCCGTCCGCCTTTTTGACCAGCCAGGCCCAGCCGGAGCCGAACTGGCCGGCGCCTGCGGCAGAGAATTCTTCCTTGAACTTGTCAACCGAGCCAAAGCTTTCGGTCAGTGCCTTCTCCAGCTCACCCGGCATCTTGTTTTCGCCCGGACCCATCATTTCCCAGAACTGGTTGTGGTTCCACAGCTGGGAGATGTTGTTGAAGATGCCGTTCTGGGCCACCGCGTTAGCGTCGTAGGTGCCCTTGATGATCTCTTCCAGCGACTTGCCTTCCCACTCGGTGCCGGCGATCAGCTTGTTGCCGTTGTCAACATAGGCCTTGTGGTGCAGGTCATGGTGGTATTCCAGGGTTTCTGCCGACATGCCTTTGGCGGCCAGCGCGTCATGTGCATAAGGAAGATCGGGAAGTTCAAAAGCCATTTTGGGCCCCCTGTCAAAATTGTTTGCGTTCCTGCGCAGATACATGCGGTGCGGCGGGTTGCAGGTCAAGAGGCCAAGGCACGAAATCCGTGCAAGCCGTGCGTGCACCCGCGGGGCGGAAGCAGCCCGGCCGAAGACCTGCGGCCCGGTCCGGCATCAGCCGCTGCGGGGACCCGCTGCCGCCGCCGCCTCAGCCGCCAGTCCGCTCGCCGTCCGGCGGCGCTTGCCAGCCTTCCGGTTCGGGCCTGCGCCGCCTAGTCCTGCTTGACCTTGCACTTGCCGCGTCCGCGCGGCGCGTTGGCGAAGCCGGTGATCACACCCCGGATCGACAGGGTGTTTTTCTGCATGTTGAACACGGCGGAATACAGCCCGTCCACCTTGGTGCGGGCGTTGCTGACCGGGATGTCATTCACCCGCCACGACAGGTCATAAGCCATTTCGTTCCGTTGCACGACCTTTGCGGCCAGCGGTTCACCGACAAGCTGGTCGATGTAGCCGTCATAGATCTTTGCGGTTTTGCTGCTGTCGTCCCACAGCACCAGAACCCGTGGCGCAATCCAGCCGTTGTTTGTAAAAACCTTGATATCGCAGTCATAAACAGTCTCAGCAGAGACTGGTTGGCCAAGAAAATTCGCAGCCGCAATACAGCCTGCCAGAGCAATACGTTTCATGCACCTAAGTCCTAAAATCAGTTTCCGGAAACGGAATGCAACCTGCCAATGCAAAACGCAACCACCCTCTCGCGAAGGTTGGTTGCAATGATTGAAAAGAAGGCAAACTTGCTACAGCCCCGGTGCTGCCATGCGGCCCCGGCAGCGCGCACGCCTGGCTACTGCAGATAGGCCTGATACTGCGCCAGCTGCGACAGCGCTTCCAGCCGCTCGCAGCTGCCGGAGCCGCGCGGCAGCAGCATCCCCTCTTCAAGGCGGATGGATTGGATGCTCATTTTCAGGTTGGCCGTGTTCAGCACCGCCCGGAAGCGCGGCTCCGCCTCGCCGCTCTCCATCAGCACCGCAAGCCCTGGCAACGACCAGCTGAGCGCGTAGGAGGTGCGGCTGCGCCTGACCACCTTGGCCGGAACAGAGACGCCAAACGCGGCGTCGGTGATCTGCGCCGCGGTGAAATCATCGGAAAACTCGATGGCAATCCTGCTGGGCACCCAGGTGTCGCCGGAAATAGGTTCCAGGTTGCAGCGGAAACTGGAGCCCGCTGCGGCAGCCGCGCCGGCGAGCGTAAAAAATAGTGCAACACAGCCGCAATTCAGCAGACCCATCAGCCGCCCCCGAAACATCTTCACACAGCTGCTTCCCATGACCGGTAACCAGCTGAAAAATAGAACAATTTCAATCCCTGCAAAGGAACCGTTCGGAGGCATCTGCTCTAAAAAAGGCGGTGCCCCGGAACATCTCCAGGGCACCGTAATTGACGCGGGGTGGCGTCACAAGCAAAAAGCGAGTGATAATTTTAATAAACACCCACTTTACTTTGCGGATGGGCCGCTGCGCTCAGCAGTTTGAACACATACTCGCCAACCGAGCGGAAGCAGACGATATAAAAGCTGCCGTCCTCGTTCAGCCAGAAGGCGCCAGCCACCTGTGCCAGCCGCGAGCGGCGGAACTGGCCGGGCGTGAAGGCCGCGGCGTCGAAGTCCACCGGGCTCACCTTACCCAGAACCTCGCGCGCGCCCTCGCCCGAGAGGCGGAAGAAGGCACGGGCGTCGGAGACGTTCACCGCCAGCGCGTGCTCGCCCTTCAGCGCCCCGGCCACTTCCGCTGTCTTGGCAACGGCGTCCTCATAGGGCACCAGCAGCAGCAGCTCGTCCGGGGACATCCAGGCCGCCGCGCCGTTTTCGGCAATGCTGACAGTCCCTTGGGCCGGAACCTCGGCGCCGGTGGCGGCTTTGACAGCCGCCTTCAGTGCCGATGAGCCCAGATCGCCGCGCAGGGTGATCATCCCCTGCAGACCGGCATCCTCGACCTTGGCCAGCCCGGAATACCGGGCGCCGTTCAGTACGGAAACAGCCTTAGACATTCTGCTTCTCTCCATCCTTGTCGTAGAAGACCGCATCGACGATCTTGGCTTTATAGGTCTTGCCGTCAGTGCCCGGGAACTCGATCACTTCGCCCATCCGTTTGGGACCATGCTTGACCAGGCCCATGGCGATGCCGCGGCCCAGGGTTGCGGAGTGATAGGTCGACGTCACCCGGCCGATCATGTTGCGCTGGCCGTTGGCGTTGACGCCCTCGCCCACCGCATAGGCGCCGTCCGGCAGCACCGAGCCATCGACGGTTTCCAGGCCGACCAGCTGCCAGCGGTCCGGATCCGCCATGTGCGAGCGCTGCTGCGCACGCTTGCCCAGGTAGTCTTCCTTCTTCTTCGACAGCGCCCAATGCAGACCCAGATCCTGAGGGATCACAGTGCCATCGGTCTCGTCGCCGATCATGATGAAGCCCTTCTCGGCCCGCAGGATGTGCAGGGTCTCGGTGCCATAAGGCATGACGCCGAATTCCTTGCCAGCCTCCATCAGCGCATCCCAGAATGCCTGGCCTTCAGAGGCCGCAACCGCGATCTCAAAAGACAGCTCGCCGGAGAAGGAGATCCGGAAGGCGCGGGCATCAAAGCCGCCGATCTGGCCGTCACGCCATTCCATGAACGGCAGCGCCTCTTTGGAGACATCCATGCCGCCGCCCGCTTGCGCGTTCAGCTTCTCCAGCACCTTGCGGGCGTTGGGGCCGACCACGGCGATCTGGGCGTACTGCTCCGTCACGTTGGCAACGTAGACTTTCCAGTCCCACCATTCGGTCTGCAGCCATTCTTCCATGTGGCCATGGATGCTTTCGGCACCGCCGGTGGTGGTGTGGCACAGCCAGGTGTCTTCGTCGATGCGGGCAACCACACCGTCGTCGATCAGGAAGCCGTTCTCCGAGCACATCAGGCCATAGCGGCATTTGCCGACCTTCAGCGTGGACATCATGTTGGTGTACAGCATGTCCAGGAACTTGCCGGCGTCGGGGCCTTTGACGATCAGCTTGCCGAGGGTCGAGGCGTCCAGCAGGCCGAGGTTCTCGCGGGTGTTCTTCACCTCTCGGTTCACCGCGGCATGACGGTCCTCGCCCGGGCGGGTGATCGCAAACGGGCGGCGCCACTGGCCAACCGGTTCCCAATCCGCGCCGTTCTTGTCCATCCAGTCGTAGATCGGCGTCTTGCGCACCGGCTGGAAGATCTCGGCCCGGGCCTCGCCAGCGATCGCACCCAGCGAGATCGGGTGGTACGGCGGACGGAAGGTGGTGGTGCCCACCTGCGGGATTTCCGAGTTCAGGCTGTCGGCCAGAATGGCCAGGCCGTTGATGTTGGACAGTTTGCCTTGGTCGGTGGCCATGCCCAGCGTGGTGTAGCGCTTGGTGTGCTCGACGCTTTCGTAGCCTTCGCGCGCAGCCAGCTGCACGTCGGAGACTTTCACGTCGTTCTGATAGTCCAGCCAGGACTTCATGCGCAGCTTGATGTCTGCCTTTGCGGGCATCAGCCACACCGCTTCCATCTGCGCTTCCGCCTCGGACTCGCCCTTGGCAGCCGTCACGGATTTCGCCGGGAAGCCCGCCGCCTCAGCTGCCTTGGCACCAGCCGCTGCCGCGTCTTCCAGCAGCGCGCCCAGGCCGAACTCGCCGTTCGCGGCACCGGCCGGAACCACAAAGCCCTGACCGTTGTCGCCCAGCGGCGGACGGGAGGCATCGGGGCGGAAGTTGGCGTTTTTCTCGTCCCAGATCAGCTTGCCGCCGCAGTGGGACCACAGGTGCACCACCGGCGACCAGCCGCCGGACATGGCAACCGCGTCTGCTTCGACTTCCTCGCGGGCTCCGCCTTCGCCGTTCTGGGCGCAGATGGAGACCTGGGTCACGCATTTGCCGTCCTTCACCTTGGCGATGGCACGGCCCAGCTCGACCCGGATGCCCTTCTCGCGCACGGCTTCCATCAGTTCGCCGCCACCGGTTTCGCGGGTGTCAACCACACGGACCACTTCGACGCCCGCATCATGCAGCACCAGCGCGGTGCGGTAGGCGTCGTCGTTGTTGGTGGCAACCACGACCTTCTGGCCCGGGTTGATGCCCCAGTTCACCACATAGTCGCGCATCGAGGCCGCCAGCATCACGCCCGGCACATCGTTGCCGGCAAAGGACAGCGGACGCTCGATGGCACCGGTTGCGGTGACGATCTGGGAGGCACGGATCCGCCACAGACGATGGCGCGGGCCGCCCTGGCCCGGCGCGTGGTCGGTCAGGCGCTCGTAGCCCAGGGCATAGCCGTGGTCATAGACGCCGGAGCCCATGCAGCGGTCGCGCAAGGTGACATTGTCCATTCCGCGCAGCTCAGCCAGGGTCTTTTCGATCCAGGCCTCGGGCGCTTCGCCGTCAATGGTGCCGCCGTCGACCGGCGCACGGCCGCCCCAGAAGTTGTTCTGCTCCAGAACCAGAACCTTGGCGCCCGACGCCGCAGCCGCCTTGGCTGCCTGCAGGCCGGCAACGCCGCCGCCGATGACCAGCACATCCGCAAAGAAGTAGAAGTGCTCGTAGGTGTCGGCGTCCTTCAGCTCCTTGTCGGGCGCGGCGCCCAGACCGGCGGACTTGCGGATGATCGGCTCATAGACGTGCTTCCACAGCGGACGCGGGTGGATGAACATCTTGTAGTAGAAGCCGGCAGTCAGGAAACGCGACAGCTTGTTATTCACCGACAGAACGTCGAACTCCAGGCTCGGCCAGTGGTTCTGCGACTGCGCGGTCAGGCCCGAGAACAGCTCGGTGGTGGTGGCGCGCTGGTTCGGCTCATACCGGTCGCCCACACCCAGCTGCATCAGCGCATTGGGCTCTTCCGAGCCGGAAGCGACAACGCCGCGCGGGCGGTGGTACTTGAACGAGCGGCCCATCATCACCTGGCCGTTGGCCAGCAGGGCGGATGCGAGCGTATCGCCGGCAAAGCCCTTCATGCGCTTGCCGTTGAAGGTGAAGTCGATCTGTTTGGAGCGGTCGATCAGCCGGCCGTGCTTGGCAAGACGCGTGCTCATGGGCGCAGACCTTTCAAAAGAAAAGCGGGTGTTTCAGTCAGGCGGAAGGTCATTTCTGACCGTCCGAGAATTCGCGCCAGGTCCAGCCCGGGCGTTTGGCAGAGATCTTGTCCTGAATCTCCTTCGGCGGCTCAGTGGTCTGAGCGCTGTAGGTGCCAAAGACCTCCAGCGTCATGGTGCAGCGGGCAGCGTGGAACCACTTGCCGCAGCCGTTGGCATGGCGCCAGCGTTCGAAATGAACGCCTTTGGGGTTTTCGCGCATGAACAGGTAGTCATGGAACTCATCGTCATTGGAGCCGGGGCCAAAGCGCTTCAGATGCGCTTCGCCGCCCGCGGCCAGTTCGGTTTCTTCGGCTTTAACGCCGCAGTAAGGGCACTCAAGGATCAGCATTTTGCTTGCTCCGTAAAATTGAATTCTGCAGCGTTAGTGCGCCACACCGGCGGCGACGCTCTCGTCGATGAACTTGCCTTCCTTGAAGCGGTTCATCGAGAACTCTTCGGTCAGCGGCGAATGTCCGGTGGCGATCAGCTCCGCCATCGCCCAGCCCGAGCCCGGGATCGCCTTGAAGCCGCCGGTGCCCCAGCCTGCGTTGACAAAGCAGTTCTGGACCGGGGTTTTGGAGATCAGCGGCGAGCGGTCGCCGGTCACGTCCACGATACCGCCCCACTGGCGCAGCATCTTCAGACGGCTGACCATCGGGAAGGTCTCGACCAGGGCGCGCACGGTTTCCTCAATGTGGTGGAAGCTGCCGCGCTGGGTGTAGTTGTTGAACCCGTCGGTGCCGCCGCCGATCACCATCTCGCCCTTGTCGGACTGGGACATGTAGCCGTGCACGGTGTTGGCCATCACAACCACATCCATGCAGGGCTTGATCGGCTCGGAAACCATCGCCTGCAGCGCCACGGATTCCATCGGCAGGCGGAAGCCCGCCATTTCCGCCAGCACAGAGGCGTTGCCGGCCACAACCATGCCCAGCTTGTCGCAATCAATCGGGCCTTTGGTGGTGTCGACACCCACGGTGCGGCCGTTTTCGGTGCGCACGCCGGTGACTTCGCACTTCTGGATGATGTCCATGCCCATGTCGGAGCACGCCCGCGCATAGCCCCAGGCCACGGCGTCGTGGCGGGCGGTGCCGCCGCGCTCCTGCCACAGGCCGCCCAGCACAGGATAGCGGGGGCCATGCAGGTTGATGATCGGCACCAGCTCCTTAACCCGCTCCGGGGTGATCCACTCGGTGGAAACGCCCTGCTGCTGGTTGGCGTGCGCGGTGCGCTTGTAGCCGCGGATCTCATGCTCGGTCTGGGCCAGCATGATCACGCCGCGCGGGGAGAACATCACGTTATAGTTCAAATCCTGCGACATGGTCTCATACAGGCTGCGGGCCTTCTCATAGATCGCAGCCGAGGGATCCTGCAGGTAGTTCGAGCGGATGATGGTGGTGTTCCGGCCCGTATTGCCGCCACCCAGCCAGCCTTTCTCGATAATTGCGACATTGGTAATGCCGAAATTCTTGCCCAGGTAGTAGGCGGTGGCGAGGCCGTGCCCGCCCGCCCCGACGATGATCACATCGTAGTGGCGCTTGGGTTCCGGCGAGCGCCAGGCGCGCTCCCATCCGGTGTGATAGCGCAGGGCTTCCCGCGCGACAGCAAAGACTGAATAGCGTTTCATGAGCGAATCCGATGGTTCGTGTCTGATAGCGGGTATGCCCGAAACGCATGGCAAGCCAGTGCCGTTTATCGTCCTCTTTCTGCGTTATTGCGACATAAGCCGATGACGCATTGCAGCATCCCGCGGCAGTTTGGCCCTTTTGTTCGCCGCCCGCCGCATATAGATGAAAACCAAACTTCGGAGACGGCATGGTTTTCTGGACAGTCACCGCACTCATCGCATTCTCGGCGGCCCTGCTGCTGGCAATGATCATCATTCGCGCCCGCGAGCAAGGCGAACCTGCCGCGGCCTACGACCTGCGGGTCTACCGCCAGCAGTTGCGCGAGGTCGACAAGGACCTGGCCCGCGGCGTCATCAATGAAGGCGACGCAGAGCGCATCCGCACGGAAATCTCCCGCCGCATCCTGGCCGCCGACGCCCAGCTGCAAAAGCGCAAGTCCGGCCACGCCCAGCCCAGGTCCCTGTCGCTGGTCTCTGCCATTGCCATTGCGCTGCTGATCACCGGCGGCACCCTGGGCCTCTACTGGCAGCTTGGTGCGCCGGGGTATGGAGACCTGGGCCTCAAGGACCGCGTCCGCATGGCCGGCGAGCGCGCCGAAAACCGCCCCTCGCAGGCTGAGGCCGAAGCCGAGGTCCCCCCCCTGCCGAAACCGCAGGTGGAGGAAGGCTATGTCAAACTGGTCGAACAGCTGCGCGAGACAGCGGGCCAGCGGGAGAACGACGCCCGCGGACAGGCCCTGCTGGCGCAGCACGAGGCCAACCTCGGCAACTTCAAGTCCGCTTATGAGGCCAAGGCCAAATACATCAGCCTGGCCGAGGGCAAGGTCAACGCCCGCGACTTCACCGAGCTGGCCGAGCTCAAGATCATGGCAACCGGCGGCTATGTCTCGCCAGAGGCGCAGGCGGATCTGCGAAAAGCGCTGGCCATTGACCCTTCCCACGGGCCTGCCCGCTATTACTGGGGTCTGATGCTGGGCCAGATCGGCCGCCCGGACCTCGCCTACCGCGAGTGGGCCGCAACACTGCGCGACGGCCCGGCGGATGCTCCTTGGGTCAAGGGCATTCAGGGCCAGATCGAGGAAATGGCCTTCCGCGCCGGTGTTGAATACCGGCCCATCACACCCGGCGGCGGCACTGCCCCCGCCCTGCCCGGCCCCAGCGCCGAAGACATGTCCTCCGCCAGCGAGTTGTCCGCTGAAGAGCAGCAGGAGATGATCCGCGGCATGGTCACCCGCCTGTCGGACCGGCTGGCAACCGAAGGCGGCAGCGCCGAGGAATGGGCCCGGCTGATCGGAGCCCTTTCGGTGCTGGGCGAAACCGATCGCGCCCGCACCGTCTATGACGAGGCCCGCGGCGCATTCGAGGCGGATGCCGAGGCGCTGGCGCTTTTGGAAACCATCGCCGCCCAGTCGGGAATTGCAGAATGATCCACGACGCATTCGAAGACTTCGCCGCCGCCCTGCCGCCGATGAGCGCGCTGATGGGGCTGGACCTCGGCACCAAGACCATCGGCGTCGCCGTCTCCGACCGTATCGGCGCGGTGGCGACACCGCTGGAAACCGTGAAGCGCAAGAAGTTCTCCGTCGACGCCGCGCGGCTGCTGGAGATCATCAAGCAGCGCGACATCAGCGGCATCCTCCTGGGCCTGCCCCGCAACATGGACGGCTCTGAGGGCCCCCGCTGCCAATCCACCCGCGCCTTTGCCCGCAACCTGATGCAATTGACCGATCTGCCGATCAGCTTCTGGGACGAGCGCCTCAGCACCGTGGCGGCAGAAAAAGCGCTTCTTGAGGCAGATACGACACGCAAACGCCGCGCAGAGGTTATCGACCACGTCGCGGCCTCCTATATCTTGCAAGGCGCATTGGACCGGATGCGGCATTTGAAGAACGGGTGAGATATGACTGACGACGTATGGAAACGGGACGAGATCCAGTCCCCCTGCATCAAGATCTGCGTCGTCCACCCCGAGGCCCGCATCTGCACCGGCTGCTACCGCTCCATCGACGAAATCCGCGACTGGTCGAAAATGACCAACGAGGAGCGCGCCGGCATCATGAACGACCTCCCCGACCGCGCCAGCAAACTGGTCAAGCGCCGCGGCGGCCGCGGCGCGAGGCTCAAGCGCAGCTAAGCATGTCGCTCAAAAGTGGGAACCTGTTTTTAGCTTCTCGGACATGGGTTATCAAAAATGTAACGCGGCGCGCGGTGAGGTAACCGTTTGCAAATCATGCGGAATAAGCACTGACCCAATGTTTCGCGCGCGAAACATTCAGGCAGGAGTGCTGACCTATTTCGAATGGGAGAACATCTGCTGCTTTCATTCCCAAACAAACTGCTTGTCATTGCGTCTCTCTGCCTCGGCAGCTTCACGATGACTGTGATTTTCCGCGTAGCGCCTTGGCTTTTTTGGATCAGTTTCCGGTTCCTCATATTGAGAACACTCATCGAAACCGTTCTTTGGCTCAGGTGTTCGCCAGAACAACGGCAGCTGTTTTCAACTCCGGGCAGGCTGATGAACTACAACCACAGTCTTTCTGTGCCTGCCGAATGGACAGTAATGTGTTTTGCTTTCTGGGGAACACTCAAATGGATCGGCGGATAAGAGGCGCGCCCTGACAAAAGGCGCGCACTGCTGCCTACCCCTCCGCCAGCCACCCTTTGGTCCAATCCGCCAGCTCTGGCCGGAAGTACGCAATCATCCGCCCCTCTACCGGCGCTGATGCCCCCTCTCCCCAAGGCGCGACCCCGTGCAGGCACAGCCGGTGCATCAGATACGACTCGCCCGGCTTGGCGTGCACCGTGATCCGCGGGCAGGTCTCGAACACCTCGGCGCGGGCAGCCGTATAGGCATCGGTCACATCCACATCCGCCCAGTCCTGCGGCAGCACACCCTCGAACGCCGCGGCAAAGGCGCGGCACATGATCCTGTGACTGCCCTCCCAGATCACCAGCGGCGCGGCATCGGCGCTGCTTTCATTCAGCGGGATGCCCAGCACCCAGGCATGCGGCTCCTCCACCTTGCGGCGGCGGTGCCCGCCGTACATCTTGACCCCGTCCACATGCGCCGCATCGCGTTTGACGCGGTAGTGGAAGGCGGCCTCGCCCTCACCCGGACGCGGGCGCGGGTAACCGGGAAAGACCGAGGACACCTGCGCCCGGTGCAGATCCGGGATCGGACCAAGGTTCTGCGTGATGAAATCAACAGGCGCCCCCGCCAGCGGCGGACCGCCGGGCAAGCGTCCCGCAGCATTATTCGGAAGCGCATCAACGCCGATAAACCAGGTCCGCTCGCACTGGAACCACTCGGCGTTTGACGGGTCGTGCAGCGCCTGCACCCCATGTTGCAGCGCATCCGCTGCCCAGGCCGCGACCCGCGTATCATGGCCGAACCGCACCCAGCCCTTGTTCTGAAACTGCTTGATCTGTTCCGGCATGACGCCCCCTTAGTACCCAAAGGCCTTGCGCAGCATGTTCAGCGCCACCAGCACCAGAAACGCCCCGAACACCCGTTTCAGCGGTTTCGGATCCATCGCATGGGCCAGCTTCACCCCCCAGGGCGCGGTGATCAGCGTCATTGCAATCACGATGAAGAAGGCCGCCAGATTGACAGCCCCGATGGTGAGCGGCGGGCGGACGGCCGGGTCCACTTCCAGCAGCAGGAAACCGGCCACCGAGGGCACCGCGATGATCACGCCAAAGCCCGCAGCGGTCGCCACCGCCCGGTGCACCGCCACCCCGTGCAGGGTCATCAGCGGCACCCCGAAGCTGCCGCCGCCGATGCCCATCAGCACCGACAGGAAGCCGACCGCAGGCGACAGCACCATCCGCTTAACGCCCTTGGGCATGGCTTCGGCCAGCCGCCACTCGGAGCGTCCCAGCCCAAGGTAACAGCCGATCACCAGCGCCAGCCCGCCAAACACCCCTTGCAGCACCGTGGAGCGCAGGGCGGAGGCCGCCAGCACGCCCACCACAGCCCCAAGCGCAATGCCAATGCCCCAGCTGCGCAGGATCTCCCAATCCACCGCGCCTTTCTTATTGTGGCTCATGACAGAGCGCATCGAGGTCACGATGATCGTCGCCAGGGAGGTCGCCAGGCAAATCTGCATCAGCTGATCGCCGCCATAGCCCAGTGTCTGGAAAGCATAGAAGAACGCAGGCACCAGCACGATGCCGCCGCCAACCCCCAGAAGGCCGGCCAGCACGCCTGCAAAGGCGCCAATCACCACCAGCAGCGCTGCCATCTGCATCAGCAGAGCAGGCGCGGGCCACAGGGCTGCGGTCAGAGCAGGGTCGGTCATGCGGGTCACCTCGGGCTTTGGTTCACCGGCAAAGGGTTAGCCGCCGCGCCCGGCCCGCACAAGGCACTAGCGCGTGAGGCGTACCGTCACGCTGCGGCGCGCGTCTCCACCTGGGCCAGCGCCTCCTGCACCAGCTCCGGCCCGGCGCCGGTGCGGCAGGCGCCTTCGGACAGCATCCGCCGCCACTGCCGCGCCCCGGGTTTGCCCGCAAACAGCCCCAGCATGTGGCGGGTGATCTGGTTGAGCTTCGCGCCTTCATTCAGCCGCGCCTCGATATAGGGCAGCATCTGCCGCACGGCGCCGCCCGGATCGCTCACCGTGCCGGTGCCGTAAATCTCAGGGTCCGCCGCGCAGAGCACATCAGCCGGCTGATGATAAGCCGCACGGCCCACCATGACGCCGTCCAGGCCGCGGTCCAGATGCGCCTTCGCATCTGCCAGCGTCGCAATGCCGCCGTTGATCGAGATATGCAGATCCGGGAACGTCGCCTTCATCCGGTGCACCAGGTCATAGTCCAGCGGCGGGATGTCCCGGTTCTCCTTCGGGGACAGGCCCTGCAACCAGGCCTTGCGTGCGTGGATGGTCACCCGCCGGCAGCCCGCATCCCGGATTTTCTCCAGGAAGTCCGGCAGCACCTCTTCCGGCTCCTGCTCATCGACGCCAATGCGGCATTTGACGGTGACTTCCACATCCACCGTTTCGCGCATAGCGGACACACAATCCGCAACCAGTTCCGGCGTCTGCATCAGCACCGCCCCGAAGGCGCCGGATTGGACCCGGTCGCTGGGGCAGCCGCAGTTGAGGTTGATCTCGTCGTAGCCCGCCTGCTCACCCAAACGCGCCGCCTCAGCCAGCTCCTCCGGATCAGAGCCGCCCAGCTGCAATGCCACCGGATGCTCTTCGGCATTGAACTCTAGCAAATGCAGCGCCCCGCCGCGCACCAGCGCGGGCGCCGTCACCATCTCGGTATAAAGCAGCGCTTCCCGGCTCAGCAGCCGGTGCAAGTAGCGGCAGTGACGGTCAGTCCAATCCATCATGGGCGCCACGCTCAAACGCGCGGCCTGGTGCAGGGGGGCAAAATCTCTCATGCCGCGCCATATAGGCCCTGTGCCGCCATCTGCCAAGCTGATCTGCTCCGGAGCCGCCTTCGCGTGAGCACAGACAGCCGGGGACAGGCGGCGGGATCAAGGAAAACCGCCGAGGGGCCCCGCCCGCAGGCGGGGATGCGGCTGTTTTGATTGAGGCCGGCGGCGGGCGCCGGCAGGCAGGGATAATGTGAAGGCGGGTCTGACGCGAGTATCTGCTTTGGTGAGCCCTGAGCGACCTTCTGCCTTCACCCTACCCGGCCAGGGACGGCAGGTAGAGAACAATCCCCGGGAAGGCGACCAGCAGCGCAATTGTCACCGCGTCCGCGACGAAGAACGGCATCACGCCGCGGAACACATCCTGCACGCTCAGATCGTCGCGCACGCCCGCGACCACAAAGCAGTTGAGACCGATGGGCGGGGTGATCAGGCAGAACTCGGCCATCTTCACCACCAGGATGCCAAACCAGATCGCGCACATGGTGCCGCTCATGCCAAAGGCGCTGTCGGCCGCGGCCACGCTCTCGCCGCCGTTCAGCGCCATCACCGCCGGGTAAACCACCGGCAGGGTCAGCAAGAGCATTCCAATCGCGTCCATGAACATGCCCAGCACCGCATAGGCCAGCAGGATACAGATCAGGATCACCATCGGGCTCATCTCCAGCGTGGTGATCCAGTCCGAAAACGCCCCTGGCAGATCGGCAAAGCCCAGGAACCGGACATAGATCAGCACCCCCCAGATGATGGTGAAGATCATCACCGTCAGCTTGGCGGTCTCCAAGAGCGCCGATTTCAGCTCAGCCCATTTCATGCCTTCCTTCAGCGCATAAAGGAAGACGATGAAGGCCCCGATGGCGCCGCCTTCTGTCGGGGTGCCCCAGGCGTCGCCGCCAAAGGGGTTGTAGACAAAACAAATGATGATCACGACCACCAGGATGATCGGCAGCGCCCCGGGCAGCGCGGCGAACCGCTGGCCCCAGGTGAAGCCCTTCACAGGCGGGCCGACGGATTTGAAGATCACCGCAATACCGACGATCAGCAGGCCATAGATCACCGCCGAAAACGCACCGGGGATAAAGCCCGCCAGAAGGAGCTTGCCCACGTCCTGCTCGACGATGATGGCGTAGATCACCAGGATCGCCGAGGGCGGGATCAGCGAGGCAAGCGTGCCGCCCGCCGCCACCACGCCTGCGGCAAAGCGCTTGTTGTAGCCGATGTCCAGCATCTCTGGGATGGCGATGCGGGCAAAAACGGCGGAGGTGGCAACCGAGGCCCCCGACACCGCGGCAAAGCCCGCCGTGGCAAAAACGGTGGAAACCGCCAGCCCGCCCGGCAGCCAGGCGATCCAGCGCTTGGCTGCGGTGAACAGCGCGCGCGTCAGCCCCGCGTAATACGCCAGATAGCCGATCAGGATGAAGGTGGGGATCAGGCTCAGCGCCTGGCTGGACACCTTGGAGTGCGGCACCTGGCCTGCGATCTTGACCGAGACGGTCAGCGCCTTGCCAAACCGCGCCGGGTCATAGCCGAACTTGGCCCAGAAGATCCAGATAAGCCCGGCAAGACCTGCCAGGCCGGCTGCGAAGGCCACCCGCATCCCCAGGACAACCATCGCCAGCAGGCCGCCCGTGACCCAAAGGCCGATTTCAATCGGTTCCATCTGTGTTACCCCTGCCCGCCGGTAGAGTTATTATCTGAGCCGCTGTCATGGCCCTGCATCTGCTCGGCCTCTGCCGCCGCCAGTTCGGCGGCGCTTTGCACCAGCGGCACCGCGACCGGCGCCTCCAGCCCCAGCACCAGCGCCCGGCCATAGCCCCAGATCTGCAGCATCAGCCGCAGGGCCAGCACCGCAAAGGCCACCGGCGCCAGCAGCTTGGCCGGCCAGATCGGCAGGCCGATGTCGATAGAGCTGTCGCGGCTCCACAGCGGCGCGGCAAAGTCGAAGGAGCGCAGGAAATGCGACCAGCTGCCCCAGACCAGCGCCAGGATCAGAAACAGGATCAGCAACACCGAGACCAGCTCAAACAGCCACAGCGCACGGCCCCGCAGGGCGCCGATGAAAATATCCATGCGGATGTGGGTGCCGTCGCGCTGCACATAGGCGATGCCCATGAAAGCAATCAGCGGCATGATCTGCTCGATCCAGTCGACATAGCCGGGCAGCGGCGCGTTTATCGCGTTGCGCCCGCCGACCGAGACCACCGCCAGGATCATCAGCGAAAACACCGCAATCCCGCTCAGCAGCGCCAGCAGGCGCTCGGCTTTCAATAACCCGCGGTCCAGCCTGCTGATCAGGCTGCCGTCCTCCAGGACTGCTGCTCCTGCCGCCATGCCCTGCCCCCATCTTTCAGTAGCGTCAAAGACAGAAAGGGCCGGAACGCTGTGCCCGGCCCTTCCGTATCATGTCAGGCTCAGCTGCCCGAGCGGTGGTCGCTGAGGGTCTTCTGCACCAGATCATAGAGCTCCTGTGCCGGCAGGCCCTGGCCGCTCATGTCCTTGATCCACTGCTCGCGGATCGGATCGGCAGCCACTTTGCGGAATTCGGCCAGCTGCTCGTCGGAGATGGTGACCTTCTCGACGCCCTTTTCCTCCAGCACGCTGTCCCATTTGGTCAGCAGTGCACCGTAGTTGTCGAGGTAATGGGCAATCGCTTCCTCAACCGAGCTTTCCAGCGCCTCGCGCTCGGCGTCGCTGAGGGCGTCATAGGCATCGGTGTTGACCACCACCGGGCAGTTCACGGTGCCGGGGTTCAGGTTGGCGGTCCACCAGTCGGCCTTGTTGATGGTGCCAAAGGCCAGATGCGCGTGCTGGGCAAAGGCGACGGTATCGACAACGCCGGATTCCATCGCGTTGTAAGCCTCGGTCGCGGTCACAGAGGTCGGCACCGCGCCAACGGCGGAAAACGCCTGGCCGATGCCGCCGGTGGCGCGCACCCGCATGTCCTTGAACTCACCCAGCTCGTCGCGCGGTTCGCCGGTGCCGACGATGTTGTATTGCGGCATCGGCGAGGTCATCAGCAGCTTGGCGTTCCAGCGCGCCAGATCCGCCTCCACCGCCGGGTGGGCGTAAACCGCGTGGGATACGGCGACCTCTTCCTCCAGCGTGTTCACACCCAGGAACGGCAGCTCCAGCACGGTGATCGAGGGGTTCTTGTCGCGGTGGTAGCCCGCGCAGAACTGCGCCATTTCAAAGGCGCCGATGGAGATGCCGTCGAGGTTCTCCTTGTTCTTGCTGAGGCCGCCATAGCTGATATTCAGGGTGAACTCGCCATTGGTTTTCTCGGAGACCAGCTCCGCCAGTTTCTCCACATGTTCGGTAAAGGCGCGGCGTTTGCCCCACAGGGACACATTCCACTCCGTCGCCGCAGCCTCGCCTGCCATTGCAACGCCAGCCGTTGCCGCCACAGCGGCAGTCAGAAATCTGTTCATGATGTAACTCTCCCGAATTGCGCCCTTTTTGCCTTCCGCACGTGCAGCAGGCGGGCGCTTGCCCGACAGGCTAGCCGCAAGGCCGCGCCCTGCCAACCCCCGCGGCAGAAACGTTACGCAGCGACTCGCGTTTCGCGAACGGAGCGCCCTCCGCGCGGCCTTCCGCCGGACGGCGTGGCACAATATGCCGCAGGACGCCTGCGCCTGTTTCCGCCGCCCAGGCTGCCCCTTGGTCAATTTGCCCCGGCGCGGCCCGTAAATTGACCGCAAACCCGTTTACACCTAAGCCGTTGTTTTTCCCAAAAGCAGGGTATGCGGCTGTCAAAACATTTACAAGATCGCATCCCAGAGGGAAATTCGTTGACAATGAAATGCTTAAAAACCGGTCGCTTATTCACAAATTTTCAGCTTGCGGTATTATCTATGCTCAGGAGGAAACGGTTTGACAGCCACGGCACAGCGGTGTCGTTTGTCTTGCCAATAAAATTTCTGGGAGGAAACCGAATGAACGCGCTGCACGCAGACGCTGTCTATCCGCCATCCGACGAAACCGTTGCCCGCGCGCATGTCAATGCCGCGAAATACCAGGAGATGTATGACGCTTCGCTGAACGACCCCGAAGGCTTCTGGGGCGAACAGGGCAAGCGCATCGACTGGATCAAGCCCTTCACCCAGGTGAAGGACGTGAACTACAACTTCGGCAATGTTTCGATCAACTGGTATGCGGACGGTACCCTGAACGTTTCCGCCAACTGCATCGACCGCCACCTGGACACCCGCGGCGACCAGACCGCGATCATCTGGGAGCCGGATGATCCCAATGAGGACGCGCAGCACATCACCTATAAGGAGCTGCACCGCCGCACCTGCCGGATGGCCAACATCCTGGAATCGATGGGTGTGCGCAAGGGCGACCGGGTTGTCATCTACCTGCCGATGATCCCCGAAGCGGCCTATGCCATGCTGGCCTGCGCCCGCATCGGCGCCATTCATTCCATCGTGTTTGCCGGCTTCTCCCCCGACGCGCTGGCGGCCCGTATCAACGGCTGCGACGCCAAGGTGATCATCACCGCCGACGAGGCGCCGCGCGGCGGCCGCAAGACCCCGCTGAAGTCGAACGCCGACGCCGCCCTCTTGCACACCAAGGACACGGTGAAATGCCTGGTGGTCAAGCGCACCGGCGGCCAGACCACCTGGGTCGACGGCCGCGACTATGACTATAACGAGATGGCGCTGGAAGCGGACGACTACTGCAAACCGGCCGAGATGAACGCCGAGGATCCGCTGTTCATCCTCTACACCTCCGGTTCCACCGGCCAGCCCAAGGGTGTTGTGCACACCTCCGGCGGCTACCTGACCTATGCCGCACTGACCCATGAGGTCACTTTTGATTACCACGACGGCGACATCTACTGGTGCACCGCCGACGTGGGCTGGGTCACCGGCCACAGCTATATTGTCTATGGCCCGCTGGCCAACGGCGCCACCACGCTGATGTTCGAAGGCGTGCCGACCTACCCCGATGCCTCTCGCTTCTGGCAGGTCTGCGAAAAGCACAAGGTGAACCAGTTCTACACTGCCCCCACCGCACTGCGCGCGCTGATGGGCCAAGGCAATGAATGGGTCGAAAAGTGCGATCTGAGCGATCTTAAGGTGCTGGGCACCGTGGGCGAGCCGATCAACCCCGAAGCCTGGACCTGGTACAACGAGGTTGTCGGCAAGGGCAAATGCCCGATCGTCGACACCTGGTGGCAGACCGAGACCGGCGGCCACCTGATGACCCCGCTGCCGGGCGCCCACGCGATGAAGCCCGGCGCGGCAATGAAACCCTTCTTCGGCATCCAGCCGGTGGTTCTGGATCCGCAGTCGGGTGTCGAGATCGAGGGCAACGGCGTCGAAGGCGTGCTCTGCATCAAGGACAGCTGGCCGGGCCAGATGCGCACCGTCTGGGGTGACCATGAACGGTTCGAGAACACCTATTTCTCGGACTACAAAGGCTACTATTTCACCGGCGACGGCTGCCGCCGCGACGAGGACGGCGACTACTGGATCACCGGGCGCGTCGATGACGTGATCAACGTCTCCGGCCACCGCATGGGCACGGCTGAGGTCGAAAGCGCCCTGGTGGCCCACGCCGCCGTGGCCGAGGCCGCCGTGGTTGGCTACCCGCATGAGATCAAGGGCCAGGGCATCTACTGCTACGTGACCCTGATGAACGACCGCGAGCCGTCCGATGAGCTGCTGAAGGAGCTGCGCACCTGGGTCCGGACTGAGATCGGCCCGATTGCCTCCCCGGATGTCATCCAATGGGCGCCCGGCCTGCCGAAGACCCGCTCCGGCAAAATCATGCGCCGCATCCTGCGCAAGATTGCCGAGAACGACTATGGCAGCCTGGGCGACACCTCGACCCTCGCCGATCCGTCGGTGGTCGAGGACCTGATCGAAAACCGCGCGAACAAGGGGTGATAGACCGATGAATATGGCAGTTATGACCCGTCCCGCCGTTTTGATCCTGCTGGGGCCTCCGGGCGCCGGCAAGGGCACCCAGGCGCGGATGCTGGAGGAGAAATTCGGCTATGTGCAGCTGTCGACCGGCGACCTGCTGCGCGAGGCGGTTGCCGCGGGCACGCCCGCCGGCCTCGCCGCCAAGGCGGTGATGGAAGCGGGCCAGCTGGTCAGCGACGAGATCGTGATCAACATCCTGCGCGACCGCCTGGCAGAGCCCGATTGCGCCAAGGGCGTGATCCTCGACGGCTTCCCCCGCACCACCGTGCAGGCCGAAGCGCTGGACGATCTGCTGGCGGAAACCAACCAGAAGATCAATGCCGCGATCAGCCTGGAAGTGGACGATGCGGCCATGGTTGAGCGGATTTCCGGCCGCTACACCTGCGGCGGCTGCGGCGAGGGCTATCACGACAGCTTCAAGCAGCCTGCCGAGGCGGGCAAATGCGATAAATGCGGCGGCACAGAAATGAAGCGCCGCGCCGATGACAATGCGGAAACCGTTGCCAGCCGGCTGGAGGCCTATCACGCGCAGACCGCGCCGCTGATTGCCTACTACTGCGGCAAGGGCGTGCTGCAGACCACAGATGCCATGGGCGGTATCAACGACATCGCCCAGGATATGGCGGCCATTGTGACAAAGGCCACCAGCTAACGAACAAGAAACGGGGCCTGCCCTGACCGGCAGGACCCCGTCTCCCGGACATTGGAATACCCATCGGACCCGCCAGGTGCACGCATCTGCCGGACCGGAGGAGTCATGCCTGCGCGCCCTGACCCGGCGCCAGGCAAACGGAGAGAGCCAGCCCGCCCCCCGCGGCGGCTCAGGAGGAAGAAGGAGGAGCCGCCATGGCGGATCAAACCACAAATGCGGCAAAAACCGCCGAAGCCGATAAAGGCTATTGGGCGGCGAACGTGCGCATCATTCTAATCAGCCTGGTGATCTGGGCTGTTGTATCATTCGGCTTCGGCATCCTGCTGCGTCCGATGCTTGCGGGCATCAAGGTCGGCGGCAGCGATCTGGGCTTCTGGTTCGCCCAGCAAGGCTCGATCCTGGTGTTTCTGGGGCTGATCTTTTTCTACGCGTTCCGGATGAACAAGCTGGACCGCGAATACGGCGTGGAGGAAGAATAAGATGGACCAGTTTACCATCAACCTGCTGTTTGTGGGCGCCTCCTTTGCGCTCTACATCGGCATCGCGATCTGGGCCCGTGCGGGCTCCACATCTGAATTCTATGCCGCGGGCCGGGGCGTTCACCCCGTCACCAACGGCATGGCCACCGCGGCCGACTGGATGTCGGCGGCTTCCTTTATCTCGATGGCGGGCCTCATCGCTTTCACCGGCTATGACAACTCCACCTTCCTGATGGGCTGGACCGGCGGCTACGTGCTGCTGGCGCTGCTGCTTGCGCCCTACCTGCGCAAGTTCGGCAAGTTCACCGTGTCCGAGTTCATCGGCGACCGGTTCTACTCCCCGACCGCGCGGATCGTGGCGGTGATCTGCCTGATCGTGGCGTCGACCACCTATGTGATCGGCCAGATGACCGGTGTCGGCGTCGCCTTCGGCCGCTTCCTGGAGGTCTCCAACACCGCCGGCCTGCTGATCGGCGCCTGTGTGGTCTTTGCCTACGCCGTGTTCGGCGGCATGAAGGGCGTGACCTACACCCAGGTGGCGCAGTACTGCGTGCTGATCATGGCCTACACCATCCCGGCGATCTTTATCTCGCTGCAGCTGACCGGCAACCCGATCCCGGCGCTCGGCCTGTTCGGCGACCATGCCGCCTCCGGCGAGCCGCTGCTGACCAAGCTGGATGCCATCGTGACCGAACTCGGCTTTAACGAGTACACCGCGCATCATGCCGATACCTTCAACATGGTGCTCTTCACCCTGTCGCTGATGATCGGCACCGCGGGCCTGCCGCACGTGATCATGCGCTTCTTCACCGTGCCGAAAGTGGCTGATGCCCGCTGGTCGGCCGGCTGGGCGCTGGTGTTCATCGCGCTGCTGTACCTGACCGCTCCGGCTGTGGGCGCCATGGCCCGCCTCAACATCACCGAGATGATGTGGCCCAATGGCGGCATCGAAGGCGGCGCCGTGACCGTGCAGCAGATCGAGAACGATCCGCAGTACGACTGGATGGCCACCTGGCAGAAAACCGGCCTGCTGGCTTGGGAAGACAAGAACGGCGATGGTGCGATCCAGTACTACAACGATCAGTCCGAAGAGCTGCAGGCAACTGCCGCGGCAAACGGCTGGGCCGGCAATGAGCTGACCAAGTTCAACCGTGACATCCTGGTTCTGGCCAACCCGGAAATCGCCAACCTGCCCAGCTGGGTGATCGGCCTCGTGGCAGCCGGCGGCCTGGCGGCTGCACTGTCCACCGCTGCCGGTCTTCTGCTGGCAATCTCCTCAGCTGTCTCGCACGACCTGATCAAGGGTTCGATCAACCCGAACATCTCGGAAAAAGGCGAGCTGCTGTCGGCCCGTGTCGCCATGGCCGTGGCCATCGGTGTGGCAACCTACCTGGGTCTGAACCCGCCGGGCTTTGCGGCGCAAACCGTGGCGCTGGCCTTCGGCCTGGCCGCAGCCTCGATCTTCCCGGCGCTGATGATGGGCATCTTCACCAAGGTGAACAACAAGGGTGCGGTGGCCGGCATGCTGGCAGGCCTGATCGTGACCCTGGTCTACATCTTCCTGCACAAGGGCTGGCTGTTCATCCCGGGCACAAACTCCTTCACCGATGCGGACCCGCTGCTGGGCACCATCAAATCCACCTCCTTCGGTGCGATTGGCGCAATGGTGAACTTCGCGGTGGCCTTCATCGTGTCGAAATCGAGCGAGGCGATCCCCGCCGAGATCGAAGAGCTGGTGGAAAGCGTCCGCATCCCGCGCGGCGCCGGGGCCGCACAGGACCACTAACCTCCCCTGGGCGGGCTGCCTCCCAGCCGCCCGCCTCTTTCCTCATGGTCCCGTACGGTGTTTCACTGGCGGGGCCATTTTTTGCTAGGACGCCCGAAACAGCGGTCATTAGAAAGCACTCAGGATTGCCCCCGCCCTGGGGGGGGCGGGTCGGAGGCAATCCGGGCCTGCGGCCCGGGAAAGACAGTTCAAGAGGACACAAGCAAATGCCCCTATCTGATGCCGCGCTGCTCCGCTTCCTGACCTCGGTCCATCCCTACGACAGCCTGGAACCCGCGCTGCTGCAGGCGCTGGCACCAAAGTTCCGCCAGATCGACGCCGCTGCCGGCGATCCCGTTTATGCCCTCAACGAGGATCTGGAAGGGCTGTACCTGGTCCACACCGGCGAGGTGGAAGTAACCGATGAAAACGGCATTCCCGTCTCCATCCTCGGCCCACGCAATTCCTTTGGCGAGCGCGGGCTGACCCGCACCGGCCGGGCGGTGACCTCTGCCCGGACAACCAAGAACACAATCCTGCTGCTGCTGCCCAAGGCGGATTTCCACGCCCTGATGGCCAGCCAGCCAAAGGTCGCCAAATTCTTCGACCGCCGCCGCCCCGGCAGCCAGGACACCGGCAGCCTGGCCACCACACGGGTCGAGGCGATCATGGCACGCGCGCCCGTCACCTGTTCCGGCGGCCTCACCTGCCAGGGCGCGGCACAGCTGATGCGGGACCGCCGCATTTCCTCTGTCTGCGTGACCGACGGGGACAGCTTGCAGGGCATCCTGACGACACGCGACCTGACCGCCAAAATCCTGGCCGCGGGCAAACCCATCTCGACCCCGGTCAGCACGGTGATGACCCCGGACCCGCTGACCCTGGCACCCTCAGCCATCGGTTCCGACGTGCTGCACATGATGATGGAGCACGGCATCGGCCACATCCCGGTGGTCGAGGCAGGCAAGCTTGCAGGCATCGTCACCCAGACCGACCTCACCCGGTTTCAGGCCGTCAGCTCCGGTGAGATGGTCTCCAGCATCGCCCGGGCGGGCTCCGCTGAGGAGATGGCCAAGGTCACCGCCGAAATCCCCCGCCTGCTGGTGCAGCTTGTGGCCGGCGGCAACCGGCATGAGGTGGTGACGCGGCTGATCACCGACATCGCCGACACCGCCACCCGGCGCCTGCTGGCCCTGGCCGAGGAAAAACTGGGCCCCGCGCCCGTGCCCTACCTATGGCTCGCCTGCGGCTCGCAAGGGCGGCGCGAGCAGACCGGCGTCTCCGACCAGGACAACTGCCTGATCCTGTCCGACGATCTGGCCGCCGGCGATGAGGCCTATTTCGAGCAGCTTGCCAAGTTTGTCTGCGACGGGCTGAACACCTGCGGCTATGTCTATTGCCCCGGCGACATGATGGCCTCCAATCCGCGCTGGCGTCAGCCGCTGCGGGTCTGGCGCGACTATTTCCGCGGCTGGATCGCCAAGCCGAACCCCGAGGCGCAGATGCTGGCCTCGGTGATGTTCGACCTGCGCCCCATCGGCGGCGATGCCGCGCTGTTTGCCGATCTGCAGCAGAAAACCCTGCAAGCGGCCAGCGCAAATACGATCTTCACGGCCCATATGATTGCCAACTCGCTGAAGCATACGCCCCCCCTGGGGCTGCTGCGCGGGCTGGCCACCATCCGCTCAGGCGAGCACCGCAACACGCTGGACATGAAGCATAATGGCGTGGTGCCGGTGGTGGATCTGGGCCGGGTCTATGCGCTGCAGGGGCAGCTGGCAGAGGTCAACACCCGCGCCCGGCTGGAGGCGGCGGAGGCCGCGGGCGTGCTCAGCCCTTCCGGCGCGCGGGATTTGATGGATGCCTATGACCTGATTGCCCAGACCCGGCTGGAGCATCAGGCGGCCCAGGTTCGCGGCGGCCATGCCCCGGACAATTACCTGGCGCCCTCGGACCTGTCGGATTTTGAGCGAAGTCATCTGCGCGACGCCTTTGTTGTGGTAAAGACGATGCAATCGGCGGTTGGGCACGGTAAGGGGATGCTGAGCTGACGGCAGCGCCTGCGGA
Organism: Leisingera sp. G5_S3_59_S7; assembly: GCF_054968485.1. Lineage (NCBI taxonomy): Bacteria > Pseudomonadati > Pseudomonadota > Alphaproteobacteria > Rhodobacterales > Roseobacteraceae > Leisingera > Leisingera sp. G5_S3_59_S7. The sequence goes on along the minus strand of NZ_JBQKUH010000005.1, from coordinate 72,465 downwards.
GAGTGCGGGAGCCTGCGGCGCGAGTATTTTGAGAAAGATGAACAGGCCGGGGGCCAGCAGGGAGAGCATATGTTTCTGGAACTGATTGCGGTGATTTTTGCAGGCATTGCTGCGGCGGGCGTGGTGATGCTGCTGAACCGGACGCTGAAGGGACGGCTGCCCCGCTGGATGGCGCCGGTGGCGGCGGGCCTTGCGATGATCGGCGTGACCATCGCCTCGGAATACGGCTGGTACGGACGCACCAAAGCGGCCCTTCCCGAAGGGCTGGAGGTTGCGGAAACCGTTGAAAAGCAGAGCTTCTACCGGCCCTGGACCTATGCCGTGCCTTACGTGGACCGCTTTGCCGCCATCGACACCGCCACCATGAAAAGCCACGAGGCGCATCCGCAGGTTTATCTTGCTGAGGTCTATTTCTTTGGCCGCTGGGCGCCTGTCAGCAGGCGGCCTGCCGTGCTGGACTGCGGAAAGTGGCGGCGGGCACTGGTGGCCAGCAACGTCGTCTTTTCCGGCAACAGCCTGCCCAAGGGGCTCGACTGGATTGCCGGCGGGCCCGATGACGCGCTTTTGACGACTGCCTGCGGAGGGTAAAGATGCTGTCACGCCTCAGCCTGCGTCTTCGGATCTTTCTGTTCTTCTGCCTGCTGGCGCTTGGTGGCATTGCCGTCACCGGCGGCGCGCTGTGGCTTGGCTACACCCGCGCAGGCCAGCCCGGTCTGACCGATGCCTTCATTTTCTCCGGCCTCCTCAGCAGCTTTGCCATGCTCGGGCTCTGTGCCGGGGTCTGGCTGCTGTTCGACGAGAACGTCGCCAAGCCGATCGAACGGCTGGCAGCTGGGATGCGCGCCCGGGCACATGCCGGGGTGAACAAGGAGCTGGACACACACGGGGCCCGCTACCTGGGCGATCTCGCCGCAGCCGCCCAGGGGCTGGCGGGCCAACTGGGCGACTCGGCCCTGTCCGCAGCCGAGGCGATTGCCCGCGAAACCGAGCATCTGGAGGCGGAGAAAGCCCGCCTGGCGGCGCTGCTGACGGACATTCCCATCGCCACCGTAATGGCCAGCCCCGCACATCAGATCGTGCTGTATGACGGCCAGGCCGCCGCGGTGCTGGCGCAGGAAGCGCCGCCGCGGCTCAATGCGCCGCTGTCCGACTACCTGGACCAAACCGGGCTGGAGGCCGCTTACGGACGGCTGGTGCGCAGCGGCATGGAGGTTCAGGCCGAAGTCAAAAGCGCGAGCGGCAGCCAGGTGTTTGATCTGCGGCTGAAACCGCTGGGCGGCGCGCCCGGCTATATCATCTTGTTTGAAGGCGCCCATGCGGGCCTCGCCCCCGATGACTCGCGTCCGCTGGTTTACGATTTTGCCCTGCTGGAGACCGAGCATGCGGAGCTGGACAACCGCAAGCTTTCACACCTCAGCTATGTGGTGTTCGATACTGAAACCACCGGACTGCTGCCGCACAAGGACGAGATCGTGCAGATCGGCGCGCTGCGGGTGGTGCGCAACAGGATAATCGAAGGCGAGCAGTTCGAAACGCTGGTCAATCCCGGCACGCCGATCCCCGCTGCCTCCACCAAGGTGCACGGGGTCAGCGATGCCATGGTCCAAGGCGCGCCTGACATCGGCGAGGCCGCCCGCGGCTTCCACCGGTTTGCCTCGGACGCGGTCATCGTCGCTCATAACGCGCCCTTCGACATGGCCTTTCTGCGCCGCCACGCCAAACGCGCGGGAGTCAGCTGGGATCAGCCGATCCTGGACACCGTGCTGCTGAGCGCGGTGCTGTTCGGCGCCTCGCAAGGCCACACGCTGGACGCGCTGTGCGAGCGGCTGGAGGTGACCATCCCGCCTGCCCTGCGCCACACCGCCATGGGGGATGCCCAGGCCACGGCAGAGGTGTTCTGCAAGATGCTGCCGATGCTGGAAGCGCGCGGCCTCAGCACCTTTGGCGCGGTGATCGAGGAGACCCGCAAGCACGGACGCCTCATCGAGGACATGAACTAGTGTCCTGACCCTGGGTAGACAATCACGCCCATGCGTGGCAGGTCACTGGCCGGAACGAACAAAAGGCGCGCGACATGGCCGACACCAGCTTCATCCCCGGGCCGGATACCGCCCGGGCCTACCGCGATGCGCTCGGCTGCTTCGGCACCGGGGTGACGGTTGTCACCACCCAGACCGCGCGCGGCCCGCTGGCGATCACCGTCAACAGCTTCACCTCCGTTTCGCTTGAGCCGCCGCTGCTGCTGTGGTGCCCGGCCAAGGCTTCGCTGCGCCATGACGCCTTTGCCGCGGCAGAGCATTTCGCCATTCACGTGATGGCAGAGGACCAGCTGGACCTGGCCAAGCATTTCGCCGCCAACGGCGAGGACTTCAGTGCCGCCGCGTGGCAGGTCAACGCCCAGGGGGCACCGGCGCTGGCAGGGGTGATTGCCCGTTTCGACTGCCGCCGTTTTGCTGCCCATCCCGCAGGCGATCACACCATCATCATTGGCGAGGTGGCCAGCGTGACCACCCGGCCCGGCAAGGGGCTGATCTTCAAGCGCGGCCAGTACGGCGGTTTCCTGGAGCAGAGCTGAGCGCCGCTTGCCGCCCTGAGGCCGGTGCAGCTACCCCGCGGGCAGATTTGGCGGCAAACCAGTGTGCCCCGGTTCCGTCTCACGCCGGCCCTCTTCTCCCGTCAGCAGCTGCGGCAGCACCGCCGACGCGGTCAGATCCATCCCGGGTTCCATCTGCAATGCCCGCTGCGGGCAGATCGAAACGCACAGTCCGCATTGAAAGCACAAGGATTCCACAAAGCTCAGCGCGCCGCCGTTTTCCGTCAGGCTCAGCGCATCCGAGGGGCAGACCCAGACGCAGCTGCTGCAATGGGTGCAGCAGCTTTCGTCCAGGCTGACCGCCCCATAGGGCGCCTGCTCCGGCAGCGCGATGATACCCGTTTTGGCCGGCAGCAGCGCCGCGGCGCTGGCGCGCGCGGTGTCCCTGCGGCTGCCGACCGCCAGCACGCCGGGCGCCAGCGACGGAAACGGAAAGATCCCCGCCTGCAGCCGCTGCGCCAGGGTGCCGGCGTCCTCGAACAGCAGGATGCGGCCCAGCCCGCCCAGCACCCGCGCCAGCTCCACCTGCTGCTGGTGCGCACCGCCGGCGGAGCCGGGACAGGCCTGCAGGTGAATGACGTCAAAGCCGCAGGCCAGCGCGTGCAGAAGGTCGGCGTGGCCGATCCTCTCCAGGCAGCAGACCAGAACCGGGATCACGTCTGCCGCGCCCTCCGCCTCCCGCCGCGGCGCTGCCGCTGCCAGGGAAACCGGCTCCGTCTCATACAGGACCAGGACCTGGGGGCGGCCGGTTTCATGCTTGCGCTGGTGCGCCCCCTCGCACAAGGAAGCCAGCGGCAGTTCGCAGCTGCTGCTGGCCACATCCAGCAGCGCCGGCCGCCCGCGCGGGGCATGGCGCGCATTGCAATCAGGGATCTGGGGCCGGCGGCAGAAGCACACGTACTGCGGCGGGTGTCCGTCTGGCCTCTGCCCCTGAGGGATATGAGCGTGCATCTCTCCCATTGGGAGAGGCTAGCACAAAAATATTCTCCTAAAGCGAGTAAATCGCTCTCCAGGCAGATTTGCCGAAAACTTTACAAAATTTCCCTCAAAACAAAAACGGCCCGCCGGGTAAAATCCGGCGGGCCTGGGCTTTTCCTGTCAGCCGGCGAGACGGCTTATTTCAAAGCCGCATCGGTGATGGCGTGTGTCCAGGCGCCTTCCGGCTGCTTGGTGATCACCGGATCGGAGCCTCCACCCATCAGCGTTTCCACCGTGCGCTCATAATCGGCCGGATCCAGCGCGCCATTGCTTCCTGCGGTCAGCTTGGCGATCTCGCCCATCATCCGCTTCTGGTGTGTTTCGGTCTGGGCGCCGGAGGCATCGTTGTCGAGCACGATCTCCGCCGCTTCGTCCGGGTTCTCCTCCGCATATTTCCAGCCCTTCATCGAGGCCCGCACGAACCGTTCCATCTTGTCAGTGAACTCAGGGTTCTCGAGGTTCTCTTCCAGCACATAAAGACCATCCTCCAGCGTCGCGACGCCCTGATCCTCATACTTGAAGGTGACCAGCTCATCCGGCGACACGCCTGCGTCGATGACCTGCCAGTATTCATTATAGGTCATGGTCGAAATGCAGTCCGCCTGGCGCTGCAGCAGCGGGTCGACATTGAACCCCTGCTTCAGCACCTCGACACTGTTTTCACCCTTGCCATCGGTGCCGATGCCCAGCTGGCTCATCCAGCTCATAAAGGGGAATTCATTGCCAAAGAACCAGACCCCCAGGGTGCGGTTCTTCAAGTCCTCCGGGCTTTCGATGCCGGCATCCTTCCAGCAGGTCAGCATCATGCCGGAGGATTTGAACGGCTGGGCGATATTGACCAGCGGCAGCCCCTTTTCACGGGCCGCCAGCGCCGCGGGCATCCATTCCACCGTCACATCAGCACCGCCGCCTGCGATCACCTGGGTCGGCGCAATATCCGGACCGCCCGGCAGGATGGTGACATTCAGGTCCTCTTCTTCGTAGAACCCCTTGTCCAGCGCCACGTAATATCCGGCAAACTGCGCCTGGGTCACCCATTTCAGCTGCAGCGTCACATCATCCGCCGCCTGCGCCGCCCCGGTTGCCCCCAGCGCCAAAGCCGCCGCAGTCAAAATATGTTTCATGTCTTTTTCTCCCTATTGATTATGATGTGAAGCTTGCCCGGGTTTGACCATTCGTTCAAAGTTTTTTCTTTATCAGGCCTGCCCTTGCGGGCGCCCCGCGCAAATTTCCGGCGAAACCGCCCCGCGCCTGGCGGGACGGCGTCTTCCTGTCAGCCCCGCTGAGACGGGTGCCAGAAGGTGAAGCTCTTCTCAATCAGCGCGACCAGCCCGTAAAAGGCCGATCCCGCCAGCGCCGCCACCACGATCTCGGCCCAGACCATGTCCAGCGCCAGCTGGCCGACGCTGGTGGAAATGCGGAAGCCCATGCCGACCGTGGGCGAGCCAAAGAATTCCGCCACAATCGCGCCGATCAGCGCCAGGGTGGTGGAGATCTTGAGGCCGTTGAACACAAACGGCAGCGCCGCCGGCAACCGCAGCTTGAAAAAGCTCTGCCAGTAACTCGCCGCATACGTCTGCATCAGATCGCGCTGCATGGCCGAGGTCTCGCGCAGGCCCGCCACCGTGTTCACCAGCATCGGAAAGAACACCATGACCACGACAACGGCGGCCTTGGACTGCCAGTCGAACCCGAACCACATCACCAGGATCGGCGCGGTGCCCACAATCGGCAGCGCGGCGACAAAGTTCCCCACCGGCAGCAGCCCGCGGCGCAGGAAATCGCTGCGGTCCACCAGGATCGCAGTCAGAAATGCCGCACCGCACCCGATCACATAGCCGCCCAACGCGCCCTTCAGGATGGTCTGGGCAAAATCGTCCCACAGGATCGGCAGACTGGAGGCAAAGCGCGCCGCAATAACCGACGGCGCCGGCAGGATCACCAGGGACACCTCCAGCCCGCGCACCAGCAGTTCCCAGACCAGCAGCACGGTAATGCCGAAAATGGCCGGCACCAGCAGCTGCACGGCCCGGGTTTTCGACGCCGGGCTATTGGCCAATCGGCTGTTCAGCCACCACCCCAGGCACCAGACAAGCACGGCAAGCACCACCATCAGCATGACAGGATCCCCCTCTTCATCTGGCCAGAAATATCCCGGGTGAGCCGCAGAGCGGCGAGGGCAGAGCCCTCACTCCAAACATCGATCATGCCCGCACCCCCATCCGGCTCAAGACAAGCTTCTCGATCAAGCCCAGCAAGGCCACCAGCGCCGCCGCCAGGATCGCCGCCGCAAACAGCGCCGACCAGATCTGCACCGTTTGCCCGTAATAGCTGCCCGCCAGCAGCCGCGCGCCCAGCCCCGCAACCGCACCGGTCGGCAGCTCACCCACGATGGCCCCAACCAGCGATGCCGCAATGCCGATTTTCAGCGATGCAAACAGATAGGGCATCGAGGACGGCAGCCGCAGTTTCCAGAACCCTTGCGAGGTATTGGCGTTGTAGGTCTTCAAGAGATCCAGCTGCATCGCATCCGGCGCCCGCAGGCCCTTTACCATGCCGACAACAACCGGGAAGAAGCTGAGGTAGGCGGAGATCACCGCCTTGGGAATGATGCCCTGCACCCCGATGGAATAGAGCACCACGATGATCATCGGCGCCAGCGCGATGATCGGGATGGTCTGGCTGACAATCGCCCAGGGCATCACCGACATGTCCATGACGCGCGAATGCACGATCCCCACCGCCAGCAGGATGCCAAGCCCGGTGCCAATGGCAAAGCCCAGCAGCGTCGCCGACAGTGTCACCTGCGCGTGATAGACCAGACTGCGCTTGGAAGTGATCTTCTTCTCCACCGTGGTTTCCCACAGCTCGACCGCCACCTGATGCGGTGCGGGCAGCCGCGGGCGCTCCTGCACCCAGGTCAGGCTGATGGCAAAGCTGTTCGTCGCCACCAGCCCGATCTCGCTCATATCCCGGCGCGCCTTGGCGGTGGCCGGGGTCACTTCCACCCCTGCCCGCTCTGCCTGATCCAGCACGCCCTTGATGTTCATCGGCACGCAGGCCGCATACCAAAGGGCGATGATCGCGGCGACAACGGTGAGAACGGCAACAAGGCTTTTCATACCCGCGCCCTCCGCAAACGGCAGCCGCCCGGTGCACAGGGGGTGTACAGGGGGTGCACGCATGGCAGCCCCCAATTCCGGCGGGTCGTGCTGGCGAACTCAGTCATCGCCATGCCCCGCCCGCAGCCCCTCGCGCACCCGGTGGGCGATTTCGATGAACTCCGGGCTGTCACGGATATCCAGCGGCCGCTCCTTGGGCAAGGTGCTGTCGATCACGTCATGTATGCGGCCGGGTCTGGGCGACATCACCACGATCTTGGTGGACAGATACACCGCCTCCGGAATCGAGTGGGTGACAAAGCCGATGGTCTTGTTGGTCCGCGCCCAAAGCTTCAAAAGCTGCTCGTTCAGGTGGTCGCGCACGATCTCGTCCAGCGCCCCGAAAGGTTCATCCATCAACAGGATATCGGCATCAAACGCCAACGCCCGCGCGATGGAAGCCCGCTGCTGCATCCCACCCGACAGCTGCCAAGGAAACTTACCGCCAAAGCCTGTCAATTCAACAAGTTCCAGGACCTGGTTAACGCGCTTCTCCTGCTCCGCCTTGGAATATCCCATGATCTCCAGCGGCAGCTTGATGTTCTTGGCGATGGTGCGCCACGGGTACAGCCCCGCCGCTTGAAACACATAGCCATAGGCCCGGTTGCGCCGCGCCTTATCCGGGGTCATACCATTGACGCTCAGGCTGCCGCCGGTCGGGGTTTCCAGCGCCGCGATACAGCGCAAAAAAGTCGTCTTGCCGCAGCCTGACGGCCCGATGAAGGAGACAAAATCGCCTTTGTTGATCTGCAGGCTCACATCCTTCAGTGCGTGCACCGGACCGTCGTTGGTCTGGAATGTCAGGTCCAGGTTCCGGGCCTCGATCACGCAGTCTGCGGGGGCAGGTGCGGACGCGGCGGCCTCGGGGCGGATTGCCTGGGTGGTCGGTTCCATATTCATATCTTCGCCTTGATTTCACACAGGAAAACGGGCCGCCGTTTCCGGCAGCCCGCTCCTGATTTACACGCCTGTTGCCGGGATCCCGGTGCGCTCCACCGGGCGCGGCGCCGTCAGTTCCTTCCAGGTCGACAGCGCCTTGTTCACCGATGCGTTGGCCTCCCGCGAGACGAACTTGCCGTGGCCCTCCTGGCACTTGATTTCACCGTCATGCACCGCCACATGGCCGCGGGTCAGGGTAAAGCGCGGCAGGCCCTTCACCTCATGCCCCTCGAACACATTGTAGTCGATCGCGGACTGCTGACTATCCGCCGAAATCGTCTTGCGTTTCTCCGGGTCCCAGACCACCAGGTCGGCATCGGCACCCACCAGAACCGCGCCCTTTTTCGGATAGCAATTCAGGATCTTGGCGATGTTGGTAGAAGTGACGGCCACAAACTCATTCGGGGTCAGGCGGCCGGTTCCCACACCATGTGTCCACAGCATCGGCATCCGGTCTTCCAGGCCGCCGGTGCCGTTCGGGATCTTGGTGAAGTCCCCCACGCCGGTACGCTTCTGCTCTGTGGTAAAGGCGCAGTGATCGGTGGCCACAACCGACAGCGAGCCCGACTGCAGACCGGCCCAGAGGCTGTCCTGATGCTGCTTGTTGCGGAACGGCGGTGACATCACCCGGCGGGCGGCGTGGTCCCAGTCCTTGTTGAAATATTCGCTCTCATCCAGGGTCAGATGCTGGATCAAGGGCTCGCCCCAGACCCGCTTGCCCTGCATCCGGGCACGGCGGATCGCCTCGTGGCTTTCCTCGCAGGAGGTATGCACGACATACAGCGGCACGCCCGCCATATCGGCAATCATGATGGCGCGGTTGGTCGCCTCACCCTCCACCTGCGGCGGGCGGGAATAGGCGTGCGCTTCAGGGCCTGTGTTGCCCTCAGCCAGCAGCTTGGCCTGCAACTCCGCCACAACGTCGCCGTTCTCGGCATGCACCATGGCAATGCCGCCCAGTTCCGACAGGCGTTTGAACGAGGCATACAGCTCGTCATCATTCACCATCAGCGCGCCTTTGTAGGCCATGAAATGCTTGAAGGTGTTGATGCCGCGCTCCTGGATCACAGTCTTGATGTCATCAAAGACCTGCTCACCCCACCAGGTCACCGCCATGTGGAAGGAGTAGTCGCAGTTGGCGCGGGTCGACTTGTTGTCCCAGCGTTTCAGCGCGTCCAGCAGGCTCTCGCCCGGGTTGGGCAGCGCAAAATCCACCACCATGGTGGTGCCGCCCGCGAGGCCCGCGCGGGTACCGGACTCAAAGTCGTCCGAGCTGTAAGTGCCCATAAAGGGCATCTCCAAGTGAGTATGCGGGTCAATCCCGCCAGGCATCACATAACAGCCGGTGGCGTCCAGCTCCTCGTCGCCTTTCAGGTTCGGGCCGATCTGGGTGATCACCCCGTTTTCGATCAGCACATCCGCTTTGTAGGTCAGATCGGCGGTCACGATGGTGCCGTTTCTGATAACTTTATTCATGGTTGCAACTCCCTGAAGCGGGGCGTATTTTCACGCCTCCAATTATTCTTGAAGAACAAGCTCCCTTGTTCATCTGGCCGGAAAGTATCCCGGGGGAGCGGCCCAAGGGGCCGCGGGGGGCAGCGCCCCTTACTCAACGATCTCCGCCGTCTCCACCACCGCGTGGAACAGCACATTGGCGCCCGCCTCGGCCCAGTCCTTGCTGATCTCCTCGGCCTCGTTGTGGCTGAGGCCATCAACACAGGGGCACATCACCATGGCGGTCGGCGCCACACGGTTGATCCAGCAGGCGTCGTGGCCCGCGCCAGAGATGATATCAAGGTGCGAATACCCCAGCCGCTCCGCCGCGTTGCGCACCGCAGTCACGCACCCCTCGTCAAAGGCTACGGGGTCAAAGCCGCCGACCTTCTCGAACTCGATCTCCACCCCCATTGTCTCGGCGATCCCGGTGCCTTTCTCGCGCAAGCGGTTTTCCATGTCAGTGATCACGTCCAGTTCCGGGCTGCGGAAATCGACAGTGAAGACCACCTTGCCCGGGATCACATTGCGCGAGTTCGGATAGACGTCGATATGGCCCGCCGCGCCCACCGCATGGGGAGCATGGCTCCAGGCGATTGCGTCCACTTCCTCCAGGATCCGCGCCATCGCCAGGCCCGCATTGCGGCGCATCGGCATCGGGGTGGAGCCGGTGTGTGCGTCCTTGCCGGTGATCGTCACCTGGGTCCAGCTCAGGCCCTGGCCGTGGGTCACGACGCCGATGTCCTTGCCCTCTGACTCCAGGATCGGTCCCTGTTCGATGTGCAGTTCAAAGAAGGCGTGCATCTTGCGGGCGCCGGTTTCCTCCTCGCCGCGCCAGCCGATCCGCTTCAGCTCGTCACCGAACTTCTTGCCCTCGGCATCTTCCCGGTCATAGGCCCAGTCCTGGGTATGCACACCGGCAAACACGCCCGACGACAGCATCGCCGGCGCATAGCGGGTACCCTCCTCATTGGTGAAGTTTGTGGCCACGATCGGGTGCTTGGTCTTGATATTCATGTCGTTGAGCGAGCGGATCAGCTCCAGCCCCGCCAGCACCCCCAGCACCCCGTCATATTTACCGCCGGTGGGCTGGGTATCGAGGTGCGAGCCGACATAGACCGGCAGCGCATCCGGGTCGGTGCCCGCGCGCATTGCAAACATGTTGCCCATCTGGTCGAGCCCCATGGTGCAGCCCGCCTCCTCGCACCACTTCTGAAACAGCGCGCGGCCCTCGCCGTCCTCGTCCGTCAGCGTCTGGCGGTTGTTGCCGCCTGCAACGCCGGGGCCGATCTTGGCCATCTCCATCAGGCTGTCCCACAGCCTGTCACCATTGATATTCAGATTCTGTCCAAGCGACGTCATCAAGAGCTTCCTTCCCTGAGCGCCCGTCTTTGCGGGCTTTCCGGCTTGGCGCCGTGTTAGGTGGCTTTGAATGCTGGCCGTTTATCAAGCCGGCCTGTTCGCAGTCCGGACATTGATTTGACCAACTGGTCAAACTCACGCTATCACGGGTTCACCACCAGTCAAGAAATTGCCGCAGGACCCTTGCAAAAAACGGCCCCTTTGCCGGAAACAGGTGAAATTCCGTGCTTTCGCCGGCCCAAGGCGGCAAAACCAGACAAGGACGACCATGCCCGCAGACCGCGCGCCCACCCGCATTCAGAAAAAGAATCGCGCCGCCATCCTTGAGGCGGCGCTGGACGTGTTTTCCAGCCACGGATTCCGCGGCTCCACCGTGGACCAGATCGCCAAGGCGGCCGGGCTGTCGAAACCGAACCTGCTCTATTACTTCCCCTCCAAGGAAGCGATTTTCAACGAGCTGATGACAGGGCTGCTGGACACCTGGCTGGATCCGTTGCGCAGCCTGAACCCTGAGGGTGAGCCGCTGGAGGAAATTCTCGCCTATGTGCAGCGCAAGCTGCAGATGAGCCGTGATTTCCCGCGCGAAAGCCGGCTTTATGCCAATGAGATCGTGCAGGGGGCACCGCGGCTGCGCGAGGTGATCGCCACCGACCTCAAGGTGCTGGTGGAGGAAAAGACGCAGCTGCTGCAGGAGTGGATGGATGCCGGACGGATCAACCGGGCGCATCCTAAGCATCTGCTGTTTTCGATATGGTCGCTGACCCAGCATTACGCGGATTTCGACGCCCAAGTGCGCATGCTGATGGGGGAAGAAGACCCGTTTGACGCCGCGCCAGATTATCTGGAAACCCTGTACCGCCGGATGCTTACGCCCGAAAGCTGAGTCGAAAAAGGCGGCCCCTGCAGACCGCCTTTTCCTCTTGCTCCAAATTTCCCAACCGAAGGCACGCGCCCTGCATAGGGCGCCTTTTCCTTACTCCGCCGCAGTGGCCGACGGATTGTTCGGATGCGTGGTCCAGTTGGCGTATTCGTCTGAGACCACCTCACCGGTGCGTTCGTCGATCTGTCCCGCCGGAACTTCTTCCATGGTGATGCAGCCCTCCACCGGGCAGACATTCACACAGAGGTTGCAGGCGACGCATTCGTCGTCCTTGACCGTGAAAACACGGTCCTCGCTCATCGCAATCGCCTGGTGCGAGGTGTCCTCGCAGGCGGCATAGCAGCGGCCGCATTTAATGCAATCGTCCTGGCTGATCTTTGCCTTGGTGACATAGTTCAGGTCCAGATACTGCCAGTCGGTCACATTCGGCACCGCCATGCCGATGAAGTCCTGAGTGGAGGTGTAGCCCTTCTCATCCATCCAGTTCGAGAGGCCCGAGATCATCTCCTTCACCACGTTGAAGCCATAAGTCATCGCAGCGGTGCAGACCTGCACGTTGCCTGCGCCCAACGCCATGAACTCTGCTGCGTCGCGCCAGGTGGTGACGCCGCCGATGGCGGAAATCGGCAGGCCGCGGGTTTGGGCGTCGCGGGCGATTTCAGCGACCATGTTCAGCGCAATCGGCTTCACCGCCGGACCGCAATAGCCGCCGTGGGTGCCCTTGCCGCCGATGGTCGGCTCCGGCGCCATGCTGTCGAGGTCCACCGAGGTGATAGAGTTGATGGTGTTGATCAGGCTGACCGCATCGGCGTTGCCCGCATTGGCCGCGCGGGCCGGGTGGCGGATGTCGGTGATGTTCGGTGTCAGCTTCACGATCACCGGCTTGGAGTAGTATTTCTTGCACCACTCGGTGACCATCTGGATGTATTCCGGCACCTGCCCCACGGCAGAACCCATACCGCGTTCGGCCATGCCATGCGGGCAGCCGAAGTTCAGCTCGATCCCGTCGGCGCCGGTAGCCTCCACCTGCGGCAGGATGTCTTTCCAGGCCTGCTCCTCGCAGGGCACCATGATTGATACGATCACGGCACGGTCCGGGTAGTCTTTCTTGACCCGGGTGATTTCCTCCAGGTTGGTCTGCAACGGCCGGTCAGTAATCAGCTCAATGTTGTTGAGCCCCAACAGGCGGCGGTCGGCGCCCCAGATCGCGCCATAGCGCGGGCCGTTCACGTTGACCACCGGCGGGCCTTCGGAGCCGAGGGTTTTCCAGACCACGCCGCCCCACCCGGCCTCAAAGGCGCGGCGGACGTTGTATTCCTTGTCGGTCGGCGGCGCAGAGGCCAGCCAGAACGGGTTGGGGGATTTGATCCCCAGAAATTCTGTTGTCAGATCAGCCATTTGATCTCTCCTCTTAAGGCTAGCTCAGCGCAACGGACTGCGCTGGAGCTGGCTCAGCCCATCAGGCTGGAGTGAATGTCCATTGCCGCGTCGCGGCCCTCAGCCACGGCAGTCACGGTAAGGTCCTCGCCGCCCGAGGCGCAGTCGCCCCCGGCCCAGACGCCTGCGACAGAGGTGCGCCCGCTGGCGTCGACCTTGATCTTGCGGCCTTCCAGCGCCAGCGCATCGGGCTGGCCTTCCAAGGTCTGGCCGATCGCCTTGAACACTTGATCCGCGGCCAAGCGCACGGTCTCGCCAGTGCCGGAGACCTTGCCGTCCGTGACCTGAGTATACTCCAATTCGATCTCGGCCGCTGCGCCGTTGCCGTGCACCGCAACCGGCATCACGTTGAACATCAGCTTGACGCCTTTAGAGGCCGCCAGATCCTGTTCGAACCGGCTTGCGCCCATCTCCTCGCGGCTGCGGCGGTAGGCGATGGTGACGTTTTCGGCACCCAGCAGCTTCGACTGCACAGCGGCATCAACCGCGGTCATGCCGCCGCCGATCACCACCACATTGCGGCCCACCGGCAGCGCCGTCAGGTCGTCGGCCTGGCGCAGCTCAGCGATGAACTCCACCGCGTCGCGGACACCCTCCATATCCTCACCCGGCGCACGCAGGGCATTGACCCCGGCCAGGCCGATGGAGAGGAACACCGCGTCATAAGCCTGCTTCAGCGCATCAAGCGACAGGTCCTCGCCCAGCTTCTTGCCGTAATCCATAGTGATGCCGCCGATCTGCAGCAGCCAGTCGACCTCGCGCTGCGCAAAGTCGTTGGTGGTCTTATACGCTGCAATCCCGAATTCGTTGAGCCCGCCAGCCTTGGTCTTGGCGTCATAGACCACCACGTTATGGCCCAGCATGGCCAGCCGGTGCGCCGCAGACAGGCCCGCAGGACCCGCCCCCACCACGGCCACCTTCTTGCCGGTGGCGGCAGCGCGGGTGAAGGGATGCTCGTCCTTTTCCATCAGCGTGTCGGTGGCATAACGCTGCAGGCGGCCGATCTCGACCGGCTTGCCCTCTGCCGTTTCGCGCACGCAGACCTCTTCACAAAGGGTTTCGGTCGGGCAGACCCGGGCGCACATGCCGCCCAGGATGTTCTGCTCCAGAATGGTGCGGGCCGCGCTTTCCGGGTGGCCTGCCTGGATCTCCCGGATGAATTGGGGGATGTCGATGCTGGTCGGACAGGCCGTCATGCAGGGCGCGTCGTAGCAGAAATAGCAGCGGTCGGCTGCCACGGCGGCCTCATGCGCGTCATAGGGCGGGTGCAAGTCCGAGAAATTCTCAGCGATCCCGGCAGCGTCAAGCCGCGCCGCCTGAATACCGGATGCCTGATGGCTGGTCGCCATTGGGTGTCTCCCTGATTTTCTGTTGTTCTGAATATCAGAGTGCCACAGTCTCATTTTTTATCAACTGGTAAAATTTTTGAGAGCCGCAAAAATTATGCCGCCCCTAGCCGGAGCGGCATGCAAGAACATGATTCCAAATTAAAAAGAACCGGTGCCTATTTAGCGGACATTTGTGCAAGGTGACCACTTTTCATCCAGACCTTGGCGCCATCCGGGCCGGTTACGGCGTCAAACCGGCTGCCGGGCGGCAGGCGCAGCCAGTCCCAGCGGGAGAATTGCTCGCCGCTTTCGCTGTAGCTGCCCTCGACCACAAAGACCTCCAGCCCGCCGGGTGCGTCCAGGCTGACTTCCTGATCGGGAGCCCAGGTTTGCAGCGTCACCGTCTCAACCGCATCCTGAAACAGCTGCTGCTGCGCGGCGCCGTCATCGGTGCGGATTTTGACCTCGGTGCGGTCTGCGGGGTCGAACTGATGCAGCTTAACCAGGATTACCGCGCCCTCTGCCGCGGCGGGCGTGTGGCTGGTGGTGGGCGGGTTGCGGACATAGGAGCCTGCGGGGAAATCGCCATGCTCGTCCTGAAACACGCCGTCCAGCACCAGAAACTCCTCGCCGCCGTCGTGCACATGCGGGTCAAACGCCGACCCCGGCGCAAAGCGGACGATGGTGGTGGCGCGGGCAACTTCCTCGCCGATACGGTCAAGCATCTTGCGCTCTACGCCCGGTGCCGGGCTGGGCACCCAGGGCGTGTCCTCGAAATGCACCGCGGCGCGTTTGGTGAAGTCGGCATTGATACGCATGTCTCTCTCCCCTGACTGCGCCAAGCAATGTGGCCGCTGACCCAAGCAGAGGGAAGAGTGCTCACGAAACCGTGCTTAATCCGAAGGCTTAGCCGGGCAGCACGGCGGTGGCTTCGATCTCAACCTTGGCCTCATCCTCAACCAGCGCGGACACGACAACCATGGTCATCGCCGGGAAGTGATAGCCCATCACCGCGCGGTAGGCCTTGCCGACCTCTGCCTGGTGGGCAAGGTATTCCGCCTTGTCAGTCACGAACCAGGTCAGCCGGGTGATGTCCTGGGCGGTGCCGCCCGCGGCCTCGACCACTTCCAGGATGTTGCGCAGCGCCTGGCTCATCTGGCCGATGAAATCCTGCGCCTCAAACACCTGATCAGCAGTCCAGCCGATCTGGCCGCCGACAAACAGCTGCTTGCCCTCTGCAATCATGCCGTTGGCATAGCCTTTGGCGGGCTTCCACCCTTCGGGATGCACACTGATGGCCGGCATGGGGGGCTCCTTTGCTGATAACGCCTGCTGCTGACAATAGCGCCGCAGCGGGATTTATTTCAAGCTTAAAACTTATAAGCCTGAAGCAACCCCGAATTGCCGCCTGGTTCGTGCCCGGGTCAGATGCTCATCTTCTTGAAAACGCCTTCCGGAATGTTGCGGATGATCAGCATGATCAGCCGCCAGACAGGCCGCACATAAACGACGCTTTTCTGCTTGGCAGTGGCATCGGTAATGGCGCGGGCGACCTCCTCGGGCTGGGCTGTCAGCTTTTCCGGCAGGTCCATGCCCTCGGTCATTTGCGTGGCGACAAAGCCCGGCAGCACAGTGACCACATGCACGCCCTTGCGGGCCAGCCGGTTGCGCAAACCGGACAGAAAGGCGGTGAAGCCGGCCTTGGCGGAGCCATAGACATAATTGGTGGCGCGGCCGCGGTCTCCGGCGACCGAGCTGATCCCGACCAGCGTGCCGGAGCCGCGCTGTTCGAACCGGCTGGCCAGAACCGCCAGAATGCTGGCTGGGCCTTCGAAATTGCTGCGCAGCACTTGAACCGCGGCGGCGGGGCTGTTTTCGCTTTCGCCCTGCTCCCCCATGAAGCCGATGGCGGAGACGGCAATGCCCGGCAGCTCCGGCAGAGCATCGGCAAAGCGTTCGTGATCCTCCAGCTCCAAGGCGTCGAATTCATGCAAGGTGACCGGCACGCTGTGGCGCAGCTCCAGGTCGGTCTTCCGGGTTTCCAGACTGCCCGCATTGCGGGCGGCCAGCTGCACCGGGTGGCCTTGCGCGGCATAGGCGTGGGCCACCGCCAGGCCGATGTCGGACCGGGCGCCAAGGATCAGAACGGGGGATTTGGTCATAGCGAGAGCCTTTGCGACTGGGCGGACTGAAAGGAGGGGTGCAGCCCGGACATTTGCCGCATCCCGGCGTACTCTGCGGCCCTGGGGTCGGCGGCGCGCAGCGTGTCCCGGCTCATCCGGCTGTCCTTGGCCAGATAAAAGCGGCCGCCGTGGGCAATGGTGATGCGGTCGAGGTCCTGCATCAGCTGCAGGCTGCGGCGGTTGACCGGGAAGTCCAGCGCCAGCGTGTAGCCCTCCATCGGGAAGGAGAACGGGCTGTCCTGCGGCCCCAGCCGTTTGAGCACCGCCAGGAAGGACCCCTGCCCGGCGGCAGAGATTGCCTTGAGCAAGGCACGCAAGCCTGCCCGCGCGCTATCCAGCGGCAGCACGCATTGAAACTGGGCAAAGCCCTTGCGCCCGTAGATCCGGTTCCAGCCCAAGAGCGCATCAAGCGGAAAGAAGAAGCTGTCATAACCGGTGATCTGCCGCCCGGCCTTGCGCGCCCCGGCCCAGTAATAGGCGGCATTGAAGGCGCGAACACTGAAGCGGTTTAGGGCAAAGGACGGAAACACCGGCGGTACAGTGCGTCTGCTGGCGCGAGGAATGGCAAAGGGCTGCGCCGCCTGGTCATAGCTCAAGTCCTGCAGCCCGGCATGTTCCCCCAGCATGACCAGGGACCGGCCCAGCTTGTCCCCGCCCGCCAGACAGTCGATCCAGGCCACGGAATAGGTCGCATCGGCGGAGCGTTCGAAGATTTCGATGGCCGCGTCGAGGTTTGCAGCCGGTGTTGTCTGTTGCCGGATCCAGGCGGAGGGTACACGCCGCAGGCGGATGGCGGCGCGCAGGATCACGCCTGTGAGCCCCATGCCGCCCGCAGTCCAGTTGAACAGTTCGCTGTTCTCCCGGGCAGAACAGCGGCGGACCGTTCCGTCCGGCCCCATCACCTCGACCCAGTCCAGGCAGCTGCGGAAACTGCCGTCCTTGTGGTGGTTCTTGCCATGCACATCCGCGGCAATCGCGCCGCCCAGGGTCACGAACTTGGTGCCCGGCATCACCGCCGGGAACCAGCCGCGTGGCAGGAAGGCAGAGATGACATCGCCCAGCAGCACGCCGCCTTCTGCCACCAGCAGGCCAGTCGTGGCATCGAAGGAAATCATCTTGTTGAAATGGCGCATATGCAGGGTGGTCGGGACGCCAACCGCGCTGTCGCCATAGGCGCGGCCATTGCCGCGGGCGATGACGGAGGGGCTTTCGGTGATCAGCCGTTTCAGCTCAGCTTCGCTGCGCGGCGCAAGCAGCTGCGCCTGCGACACCGGGTAGTTTCCCCAGCCGGAAAGCCCCCTCATTCCGCCTCCGCCGCGCGGCGAGTGAAAACGAATTGCCGGTCAAGCTGGTATTTCACCATGTAACCGACCACCAGCCCCAGGACCGCCCCGGCCTCGCGCGCCGCATCGGTGCCAAAGGTGAGCCAGAACAGCGTCTCGGTGATCCAGAACACTGCCGTGGTCGCCACGCCCATCAGCGAATACAGCAGGAATGTCCGGCCCTGGTGTTTCAGGCCGCCCTGCTGGTCAAAAAAGATCCAGCGCTTGTCGAGCAGGTATTTGACCACCAGCCCGGCCAAGGTGCCTGCAGCCATCGCGGCAGTGAAAAATACGCCGGTCTCCCCCAGCTGCAACACCGCGCGCTGGGTGGCGAGGTTGACCGCAGTGGCAGCCGCCGCAAAGGCGGTGTAGCGGACCAGGAGCTGTTGCAGGGTCATATCGCGCTGCTCCAGACCGCAAAGGACAGGGCGATCAGGAAGCACAGCTGGCTGCCGCGGTCGCGCGCCGCATAGACCACCGGGTCGTCCTGCATCTGCCCCCGGTGGGCCAGCATCACCGTATTGGTGATCCAATAGAGCAGCACACAGCAGATCCCCCACAACCCCTGCGGCGTGGTATAAAGCGCGGCCACAGCAGGCGAGTTGAGGTAGAGCGCCAGAACCAGCACTGAGACATAACCCGCAGCGATGGCGATCATCGAGATCACCGGCAGATCGTTCACGTGGTAGCCGCGCCCCTTGGCGGTCAGCTGCTGGCGCTTGGCACTGTCGACCAGCTCTGCCTGCCGTTTCACCGCGGCTAGCGAGAAGAAGAAAAAGATCGAAAACGCCAGCAGCCATACCGACAGCGAAATCCCCGTGGCGGCGGCGCCTGCCGCGATGCGGATAGTGTAAAGCCCGGCCAGCAGGCAGATGTCCATCACGATCAACCGCTTGAAATGCAACGAATAAGCCGTTGTCATCGCGTAATAAAGCAGGATGATCCCAACAAACAGCAGGCCCAGCGGCAGCGCCGCCGCCAAACCGCCCAGAAACAGCGCCGCCGCCATCCAGCTGCCGTGCTCAATCGGGATGCGGCCCGCGGCAAAGGGCCGGAACCGCTTGCGCGGATGGGCGCGGTCGGCGTTGAGGTCCAAAAGGTCATTCACCACATAGACGCTGGAGGCAATCAGGCTAAACGACAGGAAGGCCAGCAACGATTGCACCAGGGTGGTCAGGTCCAGTTGATGCGCGGCCAGCATCGGCAGGAAGACCAGGATGTTCTTCAGCCACTGGTGCGGCCGCAGCGCCTTGATATACGCGGCCAGCGCGGGCTCCGCCGTTTCCAGATGTTCGGTGTCGGAGGCGGCTTGCTCTGCCTTCCGGCGCAGCGCCGGGGCGGCATTCACGGTGACGGCCTTGGCCGCCAGCTGCCAGACCGGCAGGTCGGCAGCGGAATCTCCCATATAGGCAAAGCCGCCCGCCCCGAACCGGCTTTGCAGGAAGTCCGCCTTGACCGGGCCTTTGAGGTTTTCGGTGCCGCTGGAGCCATGCACCTCGTCAAACAGGTCCAGATGGCCGGCGATCTGATCGGCGATGGACTGGTCGCTGGCGGTGACCAGCGCGGTCTGGCCGCCCCGCTGCCGCCAGTCCCGGACATACGCCATCACCGCCGGATCATAAGGCAGGCTGGCCGCGTCAATGCGCGAGGTTCCAGCCAGGTGCCGCTTCAGCGCCGCCCGGCCGTTCAGCAGCGCAACCGCCGCTGAAAAGGGGCTTTTCCAGTCGCGCCCGAAGGAAGACCAGAAGCTTTCATACAGAATGTTGCTGCGCAGCAGGGTGCCATCCAGGTCGACGGCAAGCACGCCGGGCTGCCCGGCCGGAAGCGAAGAATTTTTCGTCAAATGAAGTCAACCGGAAGATGGTTTTGGTCCCTGCCCCGCTTGTACCAGCGGCTCCGCTTGTTGGCTAGGTGCCAACTGGGCCGCGCCGGGGCGCCTGTTGCAGCGTTGCCTGCGCCGGGGCCGCTGTCCGGTCGGGGGAATTTCCTACACGACAAGGTTCTAGTATGACGGGAAAAACATTTGAGGTCCGGCACATGACAACTCCCCCGCACGTTCCCGGCGCGTCGCCCAGGCCGGTTTCGCTGCTGCGCGAAACCGCTGTTTTCACTCTTGCCGCAGCGGCGGCCGTGCTGGTGAGCAGAGCGCTGGCAGCGTTGCTGCTGGAGATCCGCCCCGATCCGGTTCACCTGTCCGGGGCGTACCAGCATCTGCCGGTGCAGCAGCTGGAGGACGGGTTGCTGGACGCGCTGATGACCCTGCACTCGCAGCCGCCGTTCTGGAACTTTCTGCTGGGACTGGCCGCCAAGGCCTGCAAGGTGCAGGAGGCCTGCATGATCCAGCTGATCTGGAGCAGCCACCTGCTGCTGACGATTGTGACCGCAGCCAGCATGTTTGCTGCCCTGCGCCTGCTGACCCCGTCGCTGCGGATGGCCTGGCTGCTGCCACTGGCCTATGTGCTGTCACCGGCAGTGTTTTACTACGAGAACTTCATCCTCTATGCCCATTTCACCTCAGCGCTTTTTGCCCTGTCCTGCCTCTTTGTCCTGCTGCTGCTGAAAACGCGCCGCACGCTGTATTTCCTGTTGTTCTGCACCTGTCTGGCGATCCTGTCGCTGACCTGGACACTGTTTCACCCGATCTACATCCTGCTGGTCGGCGGCCTGGTGCTGTACAAGGCCGGCGCAGGCCCCGCCCGCGCCGCCATCCTGGCCCTGACGCTGGCGGTATCGCTGCTGCCGTCGGTCAAAAACAAAGCGGTTTTCGGCATCTTCAGTTCCGGCAGCTGGCTGGGCCTGAATGTCTCGCAAGTGGCGCCGGAGCGGATCGAGGGCTGTTCCTTCAAGATCTTCGCCGAAACCCACGGGCTGATCGGCCAGCATACCGGCAGCGCCCTGAACGATCCGCGGATGATCGAATATTCCAAAATCTGCCTGAAGAAGTCCTTGCAGGTGATTTCCGCCAGCCCCCTGCAGTATGCCGCCGGCGTGGTGGTGCGCGCCTTCACCAGCCTGTCGCTGTGGCCGAACGAATACTTTTTTCCGCCGCTGAACTGGGACCGTTTCCCCAAACTGCCCGACACCAAGCGGGTGCTGACCGAAGACAACAAGATCGTGATCGACCCCAGCCTGTCGCGGTTCCTGACGCTGGCGCTGAACCTGTTTGCGCTGATCGCACTGGCGGAGCTTGCCCGCCGGGACAGTGATCCGGCGCGCCGGGCGTTTTTTCAGGTGATGCTGCTGTCGGCAGTGCTGTTCCTCGGCGTTGCACACGCGGTGAACGGGCCGGAGCAGGAGCGTATGCGCTACACGCTGCACCCGCTGTTCTGGGGGCTTTATGCCGTGGTGCTGCTGGAGGCGGGCCGGCGCCTTAGGCGGCTGAGCGGACGCGCCGGGGCTGATAACCTGCCATCACCGGGCAGCTCGCACTAGGCTTCTGTGACCTCAATGCAAAACTGGCGCCGGGGGCACTGCTGCCCGCCCGGCGCCAGCAAATTCCCTGGCAGGGCCGAAACCCCGCGCGGCTCACATGCCCAGGGCTTCCTTGTACATTTCCAGCACCGCCTCTTCTTCGGCGATGTCGTTTTCGTCTCGCTTGCGCAGGGCGATGATCTTGCGCATCACCTTGGTGTCGTAGCCGCGCCCCTTGGCTTCGGCCATCACCTCTTTCTGCTGCTCGGCGATCGTCTTTTTCTCTTCGTCCAGACGTTCGAACCGCTCGATAAACTGGCGCAGTTCGCCAGCGGTCACACGGTAGTTTTCGCTTTTTTCGTCTTCGGTGATATCCATCTGCGGCTCCGTCGGCACATGCTGTCAGTTGCTGTCGGAGCAAGGGGATAGCGTCCCGCCCGCCGCGCCGCAAGAAGGGAAAGCTGCAGAGCTGCGCGAAGCGGCAAAAACCGGCGCCCGCGCCTGCGCGGCTTGCGCGCGCTGCGCGGATCGGCTAGGCGCGGCGGAGCGTAAAACCCTGCAGGAGCACACCAATGTTCGATCTCATCGTCTGGGCCGGAGCCGCCTTGTCCGTTGCAGGGCTGCTGGGGCTGGTCTGGTGCATCATCAAGGTCGCACGCGCCCGCCGTCAAAACCTGGATGATGACGCGCTGCGTGCTGTGGTGCAATCTGTGCTGCCCTATAATCTGGGCGCCCTGCTGCTGTCGGTACTGGGCCTGATGCTGGTGATGGTGGGTATTTTCCTGGGCTGACTCCCAGGAAGGGTTTGCCGGCCCTGCAGGACCGGCAGGCCGTCAGACGGGCATGTTATCGAACATCTCTTCCACCGCCTCTTCGCACAACGCGGCCTCAAGACGGCGGAAGCGGCGCGGCACCTCAGCCCCCTTCTTGCGCATGTGATCCAGCAGCCGGATGAATTCGGGGCGCATCGCCAGCCGGGCGGCACCTGTTTCTTTCTGAATTCTGGTTTCCAGCTGTTCGACGGTGTGAAACAGATCTTCCATTGTCATGAGCAGTCCTCCCTACGTCCTGCGATTGTGACAGTATTTCGCAACAGGAGTACGAAATCCCGCGGAATGTGGCCACCGTGCCGCAAATTTACGCATTTTTATCGGCAGGCTGCCGCTTATGCGGCTTTACTTGGCGCCCGGCGACGCTAGCGCGGCACAGCTTCACCCGCCTTGACTCAAATCAGACGGCTGCGATGATTTACCTGCACCCGCGGGTTTGAACTCCGGCGGCCTTGAAACACATTCTCAAATCAATATATGAATTCCCATAAGCCAGGGAGACCGACAGATGACCCCCGCCGTCAAAGCCTTTTTCGACGAAGCCACCAACACCGTGTCTTACGTAGTGCGCGAGCGCCAAGGCGCGGCCTGCGCCATCATCGACTCGGTCCTGGATTTTGATCACGCGGCCGGGCGCACCAGCACCGAATCCGCCGACGCAATCGCCGCCTGGGTCAAGGCAGAGGGGCTGCGGGTGGAGTGGATCCTGGAAAGCCATGTCCATGCCGACCATCTGTCTGCCGCGCCCTATCTGCAGGAACAGCTGGGGGGCAAAATCGGCATTGGCGACCGGATCACCGTGGTCCAGGACACCTTTGGCAAGATCTTCAACGAAGGCACCGAATTCCAGCGCGATGGCAGCCAGTTCGACCGGCTGTTCCGCGAAGGCGACAGCTTCATGATCGGCCAGCTGCGCGGCGAGGTGCTGCACACGCCCGGCCACACGCCCGCCTGCCTCACCTATGTGATCGGTGACGCGGCTTTTGTCGGCGATACGCTGTTCATGCCCGATTTCGGCACCGCCCGCTGCGACTTTCCCGGCGGGTCTTCTGCCGATCTATTCAACTCGATCCAGAAAATCCTGGCGCTGCCGGACGAGACCCGGATCTTCGTCGGCCATGACTACAAGGCGCCGGGCCGCGACGATTATGCCTGGGAAACCACCGTGGGCGAGCAGAAGGCGCTGAACGTGCATGTGGGCGCGGGCCGCAGCATCGAAGAATTCGTCGAAATGCGCGACGCCCGCGACGCAACGCTGGGGATGCCGCGGCTGATCCTGCCGTCGCTGCAGGTGAACATGCGCGCAGGCCAGATGCCGGAGCCGGATAACCAGGGCGATGTGTTCCTGAAAATCCCGGTGAACAAGATCTGACCGGACACACAGGGAAAGACCAAGGAAATATAATGGAAGCAGACTGGATTTGGGGACTGGGCGGCGGCCTGCTGATCGGGCTTGGCGGCGCAGTTTACCTGCTTGGCAACGGCCGGATCATGGGGGCCAGCGGCATCCTGGGCGGGCTGCTGGACGGCAGCGGCCGCAACACCGCGGCTGAGCGGACCGCCTTCATCGCCGGGGTGATTGCCATGCCGCTGCTGATCGGGCTGCTGACCGGCGGCACCCCCGATACCCATGTCACCAGCAATGCGGCGGTTCTGGTCCTTGCAGGGTTGCTGGTGGGTATCGGCACGCGGGTTGCCAACGGCTGCACTTCCGGCCACGGGGTCTGCGGTATTTCCCGCCTGTCCCTGCGCGGGATTGCGGCCACCGCCGTTTTCATGCTGGCAGGCGTCCTTACTCTGGCGGTGCTGCGCCAGCTTCTGGGGGTGATCTGATGCTGCGGATTTTTCTGGCACTGGCCGCAGGCAGCCTGTTCGGGGCTGGTCTGATGCTGTCGGGGATGACTGACACCGCCAAGGTGCAGGGGTTCCTGGATATCTTTGGCAATTGGGATCCCACGCTGGCCTTCGTGATGGGCGGTGCGCTGCTGCCGATGGCGCTCGCCTGGCGGCTGACCGAAGGGCGCAAACCGGCTGCCGGCGGCAGCTTCCCTTCGCCACCCTCAGCCGAGCTGGACCGGCGGCTTCTCCTTGGATCGGTGCTGTTCGGCATCGGCTGGGGTCTGGTGGGCCTTTGCCCCGGCCCGGCGATGGCCTCGCTCAGCTACAACAGCTGGCAGGGCGCGTTGTTCCTGGCCGCTATGGCCTGCGGCATGTTGGCCGCCCCAAGGGTCAGCCGGCATCTGGACCGGAGCGCCGCAAACGCGTAAGGACTCGGCCCATGGATGCACGCGTAATCACCCCCCGCTATTCGGTCTCGCCGCAGATCTCGGCTGAGGACCTGCCTGCCATTGCCGCCGCCGGCTATAAAATGGTGATCTGCAACCGCCCGGACGAGGAAGTGCCGCCCAGCCATCAGGCGGACGCGATCCGTTCCGCGGCGGAGGCCGCCGGTCTGCGGTTCGAGGTCCTGCCCCTGACCCACCAGACCATGACACCGGAAAACGTGGCGTTGCAGCGGGAGCTGTATGAGGGCAGCGAAGGCCCGGTGCTGGCCTACTGCGCCTCCGGCACGCGCTGTTCGGTTGTCTGGGCCCTGGGCCAAGCCAGCGACATGAGCGCGGATGACATTCTTCAAAAAACCGCGACGGCGGGCTACCAGCTGGATGGGCTGCGCCCGGCGCTGGCCTCCCTGGCAAGCCGCTGAGGTCTTGACTGCAAGGGTGCCTGTCCTGGCCGGGCAGGCAATCCAAACCCTTGGCAGCCGCCTCCAGAGACGGGGTTCCACAGGAAGCAAAGCGTGACTTGAAAGCAACCTGTTGACCGCGCTGAGGCCAACGGGTGGCCAAGTTCTTTCGGAGCTGCGCAGACTGCGACTTAATCAGGTGTTTTCAAGCCTGCTGTCAGCCGTTTTCCGTTAGCGCGCTGTCCAGTCCGGCCAGCTGCGAGATTTCTGCCGCCGCGTCATCAGCTTCGAAATCGCCGAGACCTGCGGCAGGCAAGTCAGGCAGATCCGGCAAATCGGGAAGATCCGGCAGCCCGCCGTCCAGACCATCCATGCCCAGTCCGCCATCGCCGTCGAGTCCGGACAGATCCAAGCCATCCAGCCCGCTGTCCATACCGCCCATGCCGCCGCCATCCAGCGCCGGCGCTGCTTCCAGCGCGGGCAGACCGCCATCATCCATCGGGTCCTGCAGCCCCTGGTCGGCAATACCCATGCCAAGCGCCGGCGGGGCGTCCGGCATCGCATCCATGCCGCCCCCGTCGGAAAAGGCCATTCCGTCGCCACTGCCATCGCCGGCCGGTCTGGATCCGGGCTGGTTCAGACGGACCGCACGGGATCCGTTCATCTGCCCCAGCCGTCCCTGTGCCACCGGCTTGCCACCGATGCTCAGCAGGTCGGTTTCATAAAGGAAAGCCTGATCCAACGGCAGTGTGTCGCCAACCTTGAGGCCGGCAAAGTCGCGCAGCGGCACCCGCATCTTGCACAGAACCGCGGTCAGCTCGGCGCGGATCGAATCGAGGTTGCGGCCCAAAGACGGACCCTGGGCACCGCTGCCCTGGCCTTCCTGCAGCTCCTCCGCAGTGGGCTCCGGCAGGATCAGTTTCATAACCCCCTGCATGGCGCCGCAGGCCAGATCCAGCGTCAGCTCGATCACCCGGTAATCCTCAGCCTCCATCCCCAGCACCAGGCTGCGCACGTTCTCAACCTGCGCGCCAAAGCGGTAGCCGGAGAAGATGGCCTGATCCGCGTGGCCGTCCAGCATCGACATAACCTTGGCAAAGGTACGCTCCAGAAACTCGGCGGTCATTGCAGCATCGGTGGGGGTGTAAAGCCGTTCGTCCGGCGCCTTGCCGATCACCGCACCGATGGTCTGCTGCTGGATCAGCGCAGTCACTGTGGCCGCGTCCATGCTGGCCGCACCCATCCGGCCGTTGGGGCAGTCCAGCACCACCAGCAGGTCTTTGTCTGACAGATGCTGGGCAAGATCCTCTGAGATCCGGTTGCACTGCCGGGCCGCCAGCACTGCCATCGGCAGCTCACACAGATCCGCGGCCGCGCGCGCAACGGAACGGCGCAACGCTTTCAGCGTCAAGGAGCTGTTGATTGCCCCTGCGCCTTCCTTGGTTGCTGCCAGCTTGCGTGCAAGCACACTCTGCTTACCGCTGCCCGCCTGTGCTGCTTCTGTCTCAGACATAGGCTGTTCAACCTGCCCCATACGCGTCCCGTTTCCCCGGTTTTACCCGAAAGGAGGTTAACAACTCCTGTACCTCACAGCAGGTTACGCCGCCTTTTCGCCTGCAGCGGGTAAGGAAACCCGGAAAGCGCCGCCGCTATGTCCCGGCAAGTAGCAGATATCGCCGCCGAGCCGCTGCATGACCTCGCGGCAGATTGCCAGGCCAAGCCCCGCCCCGCCCGCGCGCTCGGGGCTGACGCGGGAGAACTTCTCGAAAATCATTTGCTGGAAATCCGCGGGCACGCCGCTGCCGTTATCCGTGAAGTCGATGTGCAGCTGGCCGCCGGATACAGTGGTGGCAATGGTCAGCTCAGGTTCTTCCGCGTCGCAGTATTTCTGGGCATTGGCGATCAGGTTTATGAACACCTGCGCCAGCCGGTCGAGGTCCGAGGAAATGCGGTACGCCTCCGCCTTGGGGCTGCGATTCACTTGCAGCGGCCGGTCCGACCCCGCCAGCGCCGCGGCAACCGCATGGTCCAGCACCTCCGGCAGGGTTCCCGCCGTCATGTTGAGGCTCACCTGGCCGTTCTCCAGCACGCTGAGGTCCAGGAGGTCGTTCAGCAACCGGGTCAGCCGCAGCGTCTCGTCATGGATGATCCCGGCATAGTGGCGCTGGTCCTGCGGGCTCAGCTGGCCGTCATCGCGCAGGATTTCCGAAAAGGCCCGAATCGAGGTCATCGGCGTGCGCAGCTCGTGACTCACCTGGCTGAGAAAGGCGTCCTTCTGTTCAGAAAGCTGGGTGAGCTTTTCGTTTGTTTCCCGCAGCTTGCGCGCCGTTGCTGTCAACTCTGCCGACTGCGCCTCAAGGCGGCTGGAATACTCCAGCATCTGCGCTGTCTCATCCGCCACCGCCAGCAGATCCTGCACCGAGACCGAGGAGCCGCCGACGATCTGTCCAATCATCGCATGCGCCGCCGCGGCGCCGATGGAGGCGCTGAGCTCGCGTTCCAGCCGCTCCAGGAAGGCAGGCGTCGGCTCCGGCAGCGGGCCGCGGCCGCCCTGGCGCAGCCGCTCGCGCTGGAAGAACGCCTGCGCCTCCTGCGCGCCGAGGATCCGCTGCGACATGATCATCAGGTCTTCGGATTGCGCGACCGAGCCGGTCCAGCCGCGTGGGCCGGCGGAATGGTCGAAGACATTGACGAATTGCGCCCCCTGCAGCCTCTCCAGCGGGCTGGGGAAGCTCATCAGCGACACAAGGCAGAAGGCCAAGGCATTGAGGCTCATCGACCACATCACCGCGTGAACCGTCGGGTCCAGGCCCTCAATTCCGAACAGCGCCTCCGGGCGAAGCCAGGCAAGGCCAAAGAGGCCGTCGCGCAAAATGTGCTCCGGCAGCAGCCCGCCACCGAGCGCGGGCAGCAGCATGGTGTAGAGCCAGATGGCAAAACCCACGGTGAGCCCGGCCAGGGCGCCAGAGCGGGTGGCGCCGCGCCAGAACAGCCCGCCGACGAGTGCGGGCAGGATCTGTGCCACCCCGGCAAAGGAGATCAGGCCGATGGCCGCCAGCGCCGCGGCGCCGCCGGACAGGTGATAGTAGAAATACCCCAGCGCCATTATCACCGCGATCGACACCCGGCGGGAGAACAGCACCACGTCGCGCACATCGCCCGAGACCGAGGCGCGGCGGCTTTGCAGCCGCAGCCAGACCGGCATCACGATATGGTTTGACACCATCGTGGACAGCGCCATAGCTGCCACGATCACCATCGACGTCGCGGAGGAGAACCCGCCCAGGAACGACAGCACCGCCAGCCCCTGCTGCCCCTGCTGCAGGGGAACCGTAAGCACAAACATGTCCGGGTTGGCCCCCGCGGGCAGCAGCTCCAGCCCGACGACGGCAATCGGCACCACGAACATCGAAATCAGCAGCAGGTAGGCCGGGAAGGCCCAGGAAGCAATGCGCAGGTGGCGCTCGTCCTCATTCTCGACCACCATCACTTGGAACATCCTTGGCAGGCAGACAAAGGCGGCAGCGGCCAGGAAGGTGATGGTCGCCCAGCGGCTGCCGTCCACGTTCCACTGGCCGATCTGCGAGGCATCAATGCGCTGCAGCGTTCCGCCGACGCCGCCCGCCACGCCCCAGACCACAAACACGCCTACTGCCAGCAGCGCCGCCAGCTTGACGATTGCCTCCAGCGCAATGGCGGTCACCACCCCGTGGTGGCGCTCGTTGGCGTTGAGGTTGCGGGTGCCGAACAGGATTGCAAACACTGCCAGCCCGGCGGCCACCCAGAACACGGTCGAGGTCTCGTTGTAGCCGCGCAGCGGATCGGCCTCGGCAAAGATGGCAAAGGACAGGGTAACCGATTGCAACTGCAGCGAGATATAGGGGGTGACGCCGATCACCGCGAGGATGGTCACCCCGGTGGCCAGCAGGTTCGACTTGCCATAGCGCGAAGATATCAGGTCGGCGATGGAGGTGATGCGCTGGCTGCGCCCGATCCGCACCAGCTTGCGCAGGCCCCACCACCAGCCGATCATCACCAGCGAAGGGCCAAGGTAGATGGTCACAAACTCCAGCCCCGAGCGCGCCGCATAGCCGACCGCACCGTAAAAGGTCCAGGCGGTGCAGTAGACCGACAGCGACAGCGTGTAGATCAGCGGCGAGCGCATCCACGCTGCACTGCGGCCGCGGGTGGCCATCCGGTCGGCCCAGAAGGCGATGAAGAACAGAAAGGCCACATAGGCAAGGCAGACAAAGGCCAGCACATTCAGGGAAGCCATCAGCCGTTCTCCCCGCCTTCGGGCCTGTCTTCGGACCTGTCATCGGGCCGGTCACCGGGCAGCTCTGCCCCGTCCGGCCCGCCGCCGGTCCAGTGGTCGGCCCACCGCTGCACCGTCAGGCTGAAGGCGACACAGGCGCCGATCAGCCCGATCCAGACCGCAAACACATAGATGATGGCCGACGACATGCTGACCCCATCCCGTGCCGCCGGATGAGTCGAGGCTTCGGGCCAGAGCAGCGGCAGCGCCAGCAGCAGCACCCCCAGCACCGGCAGCAGCCGGGCGATGTCCATCAGGCGGCGGCGGCGGTAGGTCTGGCGCTCCGCGCGGGTGCCCGTTTGCTCTCTGGGGCCGCCGTCCCGGGTCATCCCTGCCCGGCCTGGGCGTGCAGGTCGCGCACTGCGGTCAGCACCTCGGCATTGGAAAAGGGTTTTGTCATGAAGCGGCTGACGCCCGCTTTTTCGGCCATCTCGCGGTCCCGCATCTGGCCGCGGGCGGTCAGCATCAGCACCGGCAGTTTCTGCATCGCAGCCTCGGCGCGCAGTTCGCGGACGATCTCCAGCCCGCTTTTACCGGGCAGCATCAGATCGAGAATCACCAGATCCGGATTGGCATCCCGGATCACCTCCACTGCGGTGGCGCCATCGGTATGGGCATCCACGCTCCACCCGTCGCGGATCAGCAGAAACCGGATGGCCTCGGTGATATTCGGCTCATCTTCGATCAGTACAACATGCCTGCCCATCAGCAGAATTTCCTCCCGGCGCTCCCTGCCGGCCAGGCCGGTGCGGGCACGCATTCCTTTTTGCGCAGGTTAGCCCCGCGGCCCTGCGGCTGTCAAAACTCTTCCTTCAGGATCGACGGCTCGCGCCGGGCCGGACAGCCCTGGCGCGGGCAGATCCGGCAGCTGGCTCCGACCGGCTGCGGGTCCTGCGCCTCCTGCCCGTCCGGAAGGATCAGCATCACCGCACGGTACAGGGGATCGGCTCCGAAATCCGGCATCTGCAACGGCCAGGCCACCGCCATGCAGTCAAAGGCGGCGGCATTGCGCCCCTGCTGCACCACATTGCGCCGCACCGGCACATGCGGCCGCACCAGCGCGGTGTACAGCGGCCACAGCGGGCAGGACGCTCCGAACCGCGGCATGGCAAAGCCGGTGACCGGTTTGCGGAACAACAGGGTGCCGGAGGCATCGCAGATCACCAGCCCGGCTTCCCGCCCCAGCACGTCCTCGGGCAGCGCTGCCAGCCGCCGCAGCACCGCTGGCAGCTCGCAGCCGAAATGCTGCGCCAGCGCCACCGGGTCCAGCCCGCCGGAACGGATCTCCCGCGCTATTGCCGGCAGCGGCATGGCTCGGGCATCCGCCTGATATTGCTCCAGCGCGGAGCGGGCCAGGCTGCGGGCGGCTTCGCTGACCAGCTCCGGAGCGTCTTGCACCAGATCCTGCGGCGCCGCGGTGCCTTCCTCCAGCTCCGGAAAATGGAAGCCGCTGGCCTGCAGGAAGGCCTCGGCCTCCTCCTGCGGCATGCCGCGGCGGTCCTCGCCGGTGTCGCCCTCATCCAGAAAGCTGACCAGCGCCCGGCTGCTTTCCGACAGGCGCAGCGAATCCTCATTAAGGTTCTTGTGGAAGCGGTCGCGCCATTCCGGCTCCAATTCGCCGGTTTCCGCCAGGATCGACGCGGTGGAGCGGATCGCCGCTGCGGTTGACAGCACCTCATGCACCGAGGCCGCCAGGTTCGGGTCATGGGTCAGCCGGTCTGAGAGTGTCTCAACCGTGCGCTCCAGCGTGGCGATGCGGCGGTGACCGGACGCCAGCACCTCGGCCCAGCCCGGGAAGCGGCCGGCGAATTCATCCACCCGGTCCAGCTCTGCCACCGGCACGCCGCTGTCCGCCGCCGCCTCCCGCAGGGTGGAGATCAGCGCAGCCTCCGCCCCTTCGCTCAGCATCGAGGGTTCGACCCCCAAAACCCCGGCAATATCCACCAGCAGCTTGCCGCCGATTCTGCGCCGGTTGTGCTCGATCAGGTTGAGATAAGAGGCTGAAATCCCTGCTTCCCGCGCCAATTCAGCCTGACGCACCCCAAGGATGAGCCTGCGCTCGCGGATCCGGCTGCCAGTGAGGGTGTCGCGTGCCATTCAGGCTGGCCTCCCAAAACACTTCCAATTCAATGGCTTTCTGCAACGCAATATAAGTTTGTTTACAGAACGCCACGAAATATTGTTCATTTATTTACAGAATTTTCAAGCTGCAAAAGGGTTTTATTGCTTGGGTTTACATGACGCTCTCATACTGATTTTGCACGCAAAGTGCTGGTACCGCGCAGAAGTGAGGAGCTGCAAGGCACCAATCATATTAGGGAGGAATACATGTCTAAATTTGACGTTTCGCGCCGTGGTCTCATCAAGACCGGCGCAATCGCAGGCGCCGGTGTGGCGCTGCCAACCATCTTCACCGCCTCTTCCGCAGCCGCCTTTACCAACGAACCAACCGGCAGCACCGTCACTCTGGGCTTCAACGTGCCGCAAACCGGCCCCTATGCCGACGAAGGCGCCGACGAGCTGCGCGCCTATGAGCTGGCGGTCGAGCACCTGAACGGCGGCGGCGACGGCGGCATGATGAACACCTTCAGCTCCAAGGCGCTGCAGGGCAACGGTATCCTGGGCAAGAAGGTGGAATACGTGACCGGCGACACCCAGACCAAATCCGACGCCGCCCGCGCCTCTGCCAAGTCGATGATCGAAAAGGACGGCGCGGTGATGATCACCGGCGGCTCCTCCTCCGGCGTTGCCATCGCCGTGCAGGGTCTCTGCCAGGAGGCAGGCGTGATCTTCATGGCTGGCCTCACCCATTCCAACGACACCACCGGCAAGGACAAGAAGGCCAACGGCTTCCGCCATTTCTTCAACGGCTATATGTCGGGCGCGGCGCTGGCGCCGGTGCTGAAGAACCTCTATGGCACCGACCGCACCGCCTATCACCTGACCGCGGACTACACCTGGGGCTGGACCCAGGAAGAATCGATCGCCGCGGCCACCGAGGCCTTGGGCTGGCAGACCGTGAACAAGGTCCGCACCCCGCTGGCAGCCACCGACTTCTCCTCCTATATCGCGCCGGTTCTGAACTCGGGCGCCGACGTGCTGGTGCTGAACCACTATGGCGGAAACATGGTGAACTCGCTGACCAACGCGGTGCAGTTCGGCCTGCGCGAAAAGGTCGTCAACGGCAAGAACTTCGAAATCGTGGTGCCGCTCTACTCCCGCCTGATGGCGAAGGGCGCCGGCGAAAACGTGAAGGGCATTCACGGCTCCACCAACTGGCACTGGACACTGCAGGATGAAGGCTCCAAGGCCTTTGTGAAGTCCTTCGGCACGAAATACGGCTTCCCGCCGAGCCAGGCCGCGCACACCTGCTATGTGCAGACCCTGCTTTATGCGGACGCGGTCGAGCGCGCAGGCAGCTTCAACCCCTGTGCGGTTGTGGAAGCGCTGGAGGGCTATGAGTTCGACGGTCTGGGCAACGGTCCGACCCTCTACCGCGCCGAAGACCACCAGTGCTTCAAGGATGTCCTGGTGGTGCGCGGCAAAGAGAACCCGACCTCGGAATTCGACCTGCTGGAAGTTGTCGAGGTCACTCCGCGGGCACAGGTGGAATACGCCCCCGATCACCCGATGTTCGCTGGCGGCAACCTGGGCGCCTGCAACCCGGGCGCATAAGCCAGCCGCAGGGCACCGGAATTTTCTGAAAAATTCCGGGCCGGAGTCCGAGCCGGACTCCGGCTGCCCCAACCGGCCCGTCCGCTCCCCCGCCGGACGGGCCATCCCTGACCTGACGAACGGTGGGACCCATGGACGCCATTCTCCTGCAAATCCTGAACGGGCTCGACAAGGGCTCGGCCTATGCGCTGATCGCGCTGGGATTGACACTTATTTTCGGCACGCTGGGCGTGGTGAACTTTGCCCATGGGGCCCTGTTCATGATCGGCGCCTTCTGCGCCGTCACCCTGCAGCGCATTCTGAACCTCAGCTTTGAAGTGGTCGACGAGACCCAGACAGACTTCCTCGGCAACCCGCTGAAGGTGAAGACCCCCTATGTCGAGGCCTGGTTCGGCCCCGAGTTCGGCGGTGCCATCATCGACTGGGCGGTTCCGCTGGCGATCCTCTTTGCGATCCCGATCATGATCGGCGTCGGCTATGTGATGGAGCGCGGGCTGATCAAGCATTTCTACAAGCGCCCCCATGCAGACCAGATCCTGGTGACCTTCGGCCTCGCCATCGTGCTGCAGGAAGTGGTCAAGTATTTCTACGGCGCCAACCCGATCCAGACCCCGGCGCCGGACGCGCTGAACGGGGTGATGAACCTGGGCGCCGTGATCGGCATGGACATCATCTATCCGGTCTGGCGCGTTGTCTATTTCTTCTTTGCGGTGCTGATCATCGGCGGCATCTTCAGCTTCCTGCAGTTCACCACCTTCGGCATGGTGGTGCGGGCCGGTATGGCCGACCGCGAGACCGTGGGCCTTCTGGGCATCAACATCGACCGCCGCTTTACCATCATGTTCGGCATCGCCGCCGCGGTCGCCGGCCTGGCCGGCGTCATGTACACGCCGATCAACTCGCCCAACTATCACATGGGCATGGACTTCCTGGTCCTCAGCTTCGTGGTGGTGGTCGTCGGCGGCATGGGCTCCCTGCCCGGCGCGGTGCTGGCTGGCTTCCTGCTGGGTGTTCTGGAGAGCTTTGCCTCGATGAATGAGATCAAGTCTCTGATCCCCGGCATCGACCAGATCATCATCTATGTGGTCGCAATCATCATTCTGCTGACCCGCCCGCGGGGCCTGATGGGCCGCAAAGGCGTGATGGAGGACTAAGACATGTTCGGACTGGACAAAAAAGACACATCCCTGCTGATCATCGTCGCCATCCTGACGCTGTTTGCGCCCTTCATCCTGAACCCCTTCCCAACCGGAAGCGCCATGGCGCAGTTCAACGCGGGCTATCCGGATCTGATGCAGCGTTTCGTGATCTTCGGGATCTTCGCCATCGGCTTCAACATCCTGTTTGGCCTCACCGGCTACCTGTCGTTCGGCCATGCGGCCTTCCTCGGGGCCGGCTCCTACTCCGCCGTCTGGATGTTCAAGCTCATCGGTATGAACGTGATCCCGGCAATTGTGCTGTCGGTCATTGTCGCGGGCCTCTTTGCGCTGCTGATCGGCTTTGTCAGCTTGCGCCGCTCCGGCATCTACTTCTCGATCCTGACGCTGGCCTTCGCACAGATGTCCTTCAACCTCGCCTATTCGGTGCTGACACCAATCACCAACGGCGAGACCGGACTGCAGCTGACGCTGGAAGATCCCCGCATCCTGGGCGTCTCTGCCACTGCGGA
Source organism: Leisingera sp. G5_S3_59_S7 (assembly GCF_054968485.1). Taxonomy (NCBI): domain Bacteria; kingdom Pseudomonadati; phylum Pseudomonadota; class Alphaproteobacteria; order Rhodobacterales; family Roseobacteraceae; genus Leisingera; species Leisingera sp. G5_S3_59_S7. Next base: position 38,205 of record NZ_JBQKUH010000005.1, on the reverse strand, counting down.
CGGCTCGATCCCCGTGACCAACCTGTTCGGGCTGGAAATGCGCTCCACCTTTGAGCTGGCCGTCGGCCCCTGGGCGTTCCAGTTCAACGCAGGCTACTACCTGTGCGCGCTGATCATGCTGGCCGCCTTCTATCTGTCGATCCGCATCTTCCGCTCGCCCTTCGGCATGATGCTGCGGGCGGTGAAATCGAACCAGCAGCGGATGAACTACACCGGCCTCAACACCCGGCCCTACACGCTGGCGGCCTTTGTGATCTCCGGCATGTATGCTGGCCTTGCAGGCGGTCTGATGGCCTCGATGGACCCGCTGGCAGGCGCTGAGCGGATGCAGTGGACCGCCTCCGGCGAAGTGGTTCTGATGACCATCCTGGGCGGTGCCGGCACGCTGATCGGCCCGGTGCTGGGCGCAGGTTTCATCAAGTACTTCGAGAACATCTTCTCCAAGATCAACGACAACGTGCTGCACAGCTGGTTCAGCTTCCTGCCCGATGGAATGGAGGACGCAGTGGTCTTCCTGATCCACCCTTTCATCGGCAAGGGCTGGCACCTGACGCTGGGCATCCTGTTCATGCTGGTGGTGATCTTCCTGCCCGGCGGCCTGGTTGAGGGCGGCCAGCGGATCAAGGGCTGGCTCAGCGGCCGCAAGGCCAAGGACAGCAAAGCCTCCGGCGAAACCAACCCCGCGGAATAAGGAGACAGAACAATGGGTATCCTTGAAGTCAAAGACGTGGGGAAACGGTTCGGCGGCCTGCAGGCGCTGTCCGACGTGAACCTCAGCGTTCAGGAAAACTCGGTCCATGCGATCATCGGGCCGAACGGCGCGGGCAAGTCCACCCTGCTCAACTGCCTGGTGGGCAAACTGATCCCCGACACAGGCTCGGTCATGTTCGACGGCCAGTCGGTGCTGGGCCGCGCGCCCTATGAGATCAACCAGATGGGCATCAGCCGCGTGTTCCAGACGCCGGAAATCTTTGGCGATCTGACGGTGCTGGAAAACATGATGATCCCCTGCTTCGCCAAACGGGACGGCGCGTTTGAGCTGAACGCCCTGTCCGCGGTGCTGAAGCAGAAGGACATCCTGCAGAAGGCCGAGCATATGCTGGAAGAGATGAACATGGCGGACAAGCGGCACATGCACGCCGCCGCCATGTCCCGCGGCGACAAGCGGCGGCTGGAGATCGGCATGTGCCTGTCGCAAGAGCCGCGCCTGCTGCTGCTGGACGAGCCCACCGCCGGCATGGCGCGGGCCGACACCAACAACACCATCGACCTGCTGAAACAGATCAGCGACGAGCGCGACATCACCATCGCCATCATCGAACACGACATGCATGTTGTGTTCAGCCTCGCCAACCGGATCACCGTGCTGGCCCAGGGTACCCCGCTGGTGGAGGACGACCCGCAGAACATCCGCGGCAACCCGAAGGTGCGCGAAGCCTACCTGGGCGAAAGCGCGTAAAGGAGAAACACCATGAATGTGAAACCCGATTTCTCCAAACACGCCAACGTGGCGACGACCGCCCCGGCCTTCCTCTCGGTCTGGGATGTGCATGCCTACTACGGCGAGAGCTATATCGTGCAGGGCATCAACTTTAACGTCCATGAGGGCGAAATCCTGGCACTGCTGGGCCGCAATGGCGCGGGCAAGACCTCGACCCTGCGCTCGATCGCCCGCACCGGCTCCCCCATGGTGACACGGGGCGAGATCTGGCTGGACCACAAGCCGCTTCACAAGATGACATCCTATGAGGCCGCTGCCGAGGGTCTGGGCCTGGTGCCCGAAGACCGCCGCATCATCCCCGGCCTGACGGTAGAGGAGAACCTGCAGCTGGCACAGATCGCCCCGCCCATCGGCTGGTCGCTGGAGCGGCTTTACGACCTGTTCCCGCGCCTGGGCGAGCGGCGCAAGCAGGAGGGCGTGACGCTCTCGGGCGGTGAGCAGCAGATGCTGGCCATAGCCCGGGCGCTGGCCCGCGACATCAAGGTGCTTTTGCTGGATGAACCCTACGAGGGTCTTGCCCCGGTGATCGTGGACGAGATCGAAAAGACCCTCATCCACATCAAGGAACAGGGCATGACAACCATCATTGTCGAGCAGAACGCGGTCCGCGCCCTGGAACTGGCGGACCGTGCGGTGATCCTCGATACCGGCGGCATCGTCTTTGACGGCACCGCCGCCGAGGTCCTGGAAAACGAGGAGCTGCGCGCCGAATACCTGGCGATCTGAGGAGCACCCCAAAATATTTATCTCCGTCTTGCCGGCCACCCGCGCCGACGTTGGCAGACTGAGGCCGGCTCTTCCCTGGGCTGGCCTCTTTTTATTTTGCGGGGCAGCAGCAGTGTCTGCGCGCTCAAAACATCAGTTTGTCCCGCAACAAACCCCGGTTATACGCCCCCGGTTTCTGCGTTTTTCCAACCCGGCGCCTATTCTTTCCCGCCGCTCCAGCCGCGATGTCTCTGCCACGGCCTGTGCCATTCCGGTGCGGCCTCTGACAGGACACAGAAAGGATACTCAATGCGCCATTCGCTGAAACTCCTCGCGCTTGCATTTGCCCTGCCCGCTGCCGCGGCATTTGCTTCCGACGGCACACCTGGTGCCGAAACCCAGGCCAAGATCCGCGAACTGCTGACCGGCCAGGGCTATGAGGTGCGCAAGATCGAAACCGAAGACGGCCTGTACGAGGCCTATGCCCTGAAGGACGGCAAAAAGTACGAGGTCTATCTGAACGACAAGATCGAAGTGGTGAAGATCGAAGAGAACGACTGAGCCCAACGGAACAACGCACCGGGCGCCAACTCCCGGCGCCCGCTTTGACAGGAGGGCTGACATGCACCGCACATACGTCTGGGACCCTGTGGTCCGGCTGTTTCACTGGTCTCTGGCCGCGGGCTTTGCCGCCAACGCGCTGCTCACCGCCCCGGAGGGCAATCTTCACGGATACATCGGCTACGCCATTGCCGCGCTGATCGGCACCCGGGTGATCTGGGGCCTTATCGGCAGCCGCCATGCGCGGTTTTCCAGCTTTCCGCCCGATGCCGGCGCCGCAGCCGGACAGCTGAGCGATATCGCCACGGGACGGATCCGCCGGCAACCCGGCCACTCTCCGCTGGGCGCGCTGATGATCTACAACCTGCTGCTGACGATCAGCGGCATCGCCCTCACCGGTTATCTGATGACGACCACCCGGTTCTGGGGCGTTGAATGGCCCGAAGAGCTGCACGAGGCACTGGTCTCCTGGGCGGAGATTTCCATTGTGCTGCACGTGACAGCGGTGCTGTTCGAAAGCGGCCGGACCAAAGTCAATCTGGCGCGCGCGATGGTCACTGGCTACAAGGAGGTGCCCGAAGCCCGCAGAGAGAGCCCCTGATGCACCACACCCCTAACGGCCCCGCCCAGCCTTGGGTCCTGATTGCCGTGATCGCCGTGCAAGCCATCTGCGCGGCGGTCTTTCTTGGGGATGTGATTGCGGATCTCAGCGGCTTGGAGGCCGGCGAGGCTGAAGCCGGCGAACGCAGCCACACCTATATCGAAGGGCTTGCCGCGCTGGCGCTGATCGCGGCCATCGTGATTGAAACCCGTATTCTGATGTGGCTGCTGCGCCGCAAGGCGCATCTGGAGGAAAGCCTGAGCGCCGCCCAAGCCGCAGTGCAGGACGTGATCAACGCAGAATTTGCCGCCTGGGGCCTGACACCCGCCGAGCTGGATGTGGCCAATTTCCTGGTCAAGGGCCTCAGCACCGCCGAAATCGCCGCCATGCGCGGCAGTGCCGAGGGCACCGTTAAGGCACAGCTGAATGCGATCTACCGTAAATCCGGCACCGCCAACCGGGCCGAACTGATGAGCCTGCTGATCGACACGATGATGGGACAACGCCAGACTGACCGCGGCGAAGGCGCCGCCGCCCGCCCGGCCTGAGCTGCCGTCAGACCATCTTCCGCAGCTCGGTCTTCAGCACCTTGCCGTAATTGTTCTTGGGCAGCGCGCCGATGCGGATATAGGCTTTGGGCCGCTTGAACCGCGCTATCCGGCTGTTGCACAGCGTATCCAGTTCCGCCTCCGGCGCATCCCCCACGACAAAGGCCACCACCTCCTCGCCCCAATCGGCATGAGGCCGGCCCACCACCGAGACCTCGCGCACCTGCGGATGCATCAGCAGCACCTCCTCCACCTCGCGCGGATAGACGTTGGAGCCGCCGGTGATGATCATGTCCTTGGAACGGTCCTGCAGCGTCAGATAGCCGTCTTCGTCCATGACCCCCATGTCGCCCGTCATCAGCCAGCCATCGACCAATGTCTTCTCTGTGGCTTCCGGGTTCTGCCAATAGCCCGGCATCACCGCATCGCCGCGCACCATGATCTCGCCGTGGCTGCCTGCGGGCAGAAACTCACCGTCCGGTGTGCCGATCCGCACCTCCACCACGCTCTGCGCCCGGCCGACGCTGGCCAGCCGCTCGCGCCAGCGCGGATGCGTGCGGTCCTGCACGTCGTGGCGCGGCAGCGCCGTGATCGCCATCGGGCATTCCCCCTGGCCGTAAACCTGGACGAAGACCGGGCCGAAATGCTCCACCGCTTCGATGATATCGGCGGCATACATCGGCCCGCCGGCATAAACCACGGTGCGCAGCCCCTCGCCCCTGTGGCCCAGCCGCTTTGCCTCAGCCGTCATGCGCGTGACCATGGTGGGCGCTGCGAACATGTGGACGCGGGTAAAATGCGCCGCCAGATCAAAAATCTCCGCCTCGTCAAAGCCTCCCGAGGCCGGACAGACGTGGCGCGCGCCCGCCAACACATGCTGGATTGCATAGATCCCCGCGCCATGGCTCATCGGCGCTGCATAAAGCGCGTGATCTTCCGCGCTCACCTGATCGACATCCGCGAAATAGGCGATGGCCATGTTCATCAGCATCCGGTGGGTGATCATTACCCCTTTGGGCCGCCCGGTTGTGCCGGAGGTGTAGAACAGCCAGGCCAGATCTTCCGGCAGGCGCGGCGCGGGATCCGCCACCGGCTCCACCTGCAAGGCCGCCGCATAATCCGCACCGGTGATATCCACACAGCGCACGGCGGCTCCGGTCTCTTCGACGGCTTCTGTCAGCCCCGGCGACGTGAACACGATCCCGGTGCCGGAGTTCTCAAGAATGAACTCCGCTTCCTTGCCATGCAGCTTGGCATTGACCGGCACTGCGGCCGCGCCGGCATACCAGATGCCATAAAGCGCAATCATGTAATCCGGACAGTTCTTCATAAAGATGCCAACACGGTCACCCGCTGAAATGCCCTGGGCTTGCAGCCAGCCTGCCACTGAAGCCGCCTGCGCATGGAACCCGGCGTAATCCGCAACCATCACCTGCCCCAGATACAACGCAGGCCGCCCGCCCTCTGCCGCCGCCGTCCGCTGCAGCCACACCGCTATGTTCATTTGCTTGCCCTCTCCCGCTTGCCCCGCAGCGCGCAACGTGGCACGCAACGGCAGCCCCCTTCAATTCCGCAAAAATACCGGGGTAAGAATACCATATGAGCGATCTTGCCTTTGACCATGCCCCCGTTGGCCTTGCCGTGCTTGAACGCCGCGTCATCACGCGGTGCAATCTGCAGTTCGCTGCCACCTTCGGCGGCGCGCCAGGGGACTACTCCGGCATGCTGGTAGCCGAACTTTATCCCAGCCAGGAGGATTTCCACCGCATCGGCGCGCTGCTGCAGCAGCCTGAGGCGCAAAGCGGCAGCTACAGCGACGAGCGCATCATGCGCCGCCGCGCGGGGGAATTGTTCTGGTGCCGGGTGCGGGGCCGCTCTGTCACGCCCGAGGCCCCCTTCCAGACCGGCATTTGGTCATTTGCCGACATTTCCGACGACCGCCCGGTGGTCTCCCTCACCCCGCGTGAGCGCGAAGTCGCGATCCTCACCTGCAAGGGGCTGTCAGCCAAGGAGATCGGCAAACAACTGGATCTCTCCTACCGCACGGTCGAAAGCCACCGCGCGCACTTGCTGCAAAAGTTCGGCGCCCGCAAACTGCCGGAACTGGTGGCCAAGCTGACGGGAATGCCGCTGTGATCCGGCAACCTGAGTTTGAATGCGGCAAGCAATTGCAAATCCGTCAATCCATCTCCATGTTACGGCAAGCATCGACAGCGCTTTCCTTGCGGTAATCCTTGCCCTATAAGCGCGCTAATTTCCTGCCTGCCGGGCCTTCAGGCTTGGGCGGGCATGTCGGAACCGGCTTGAGGACAAAATGACGAACAAATCTCACGAAGCGGATGTGGCATTCATCAAGGCGCTGGCGGAACTGCTGCGCGAAAACGATCTGACCGAACTGCAGGTCAAGCGGGACTACGGCGATGAGGACAGCCTGAATGTCCGCGTGTCACGCCAGATGGCCGCTGCACCGGTGCAGGTTGCGGTGCCGCCCGCAGCCAACCCCGCCCCGGTTGCTGCCGCCGCTGCCCCGGCCGCCGCTGCCGCGCCTGCCGCCGCCAACGACGATCCCGCCAGCCACCCTGGCGCCGTGACCTCGCCGATGGTCGGCACCGTATACCTGCAGCCCGAGCCGGGCGCGCCCTCCTTCATCTCGGTGGGCAAGCAGGTCAGCGAAGGCGACACCCTGCTGATCGTCGAAGCGATGAAGACCATGAACCACATTCCGGCGCCGAAGTCCGGCACCGTGAAGCGCATCCTGGTCGAAGACGGCGCCGCCGTGGAATTCGGGTCGCCCCTGGTCATCGTCGAGTAAGGGCGGGCCATGTTTGATAAAATCCTGATTGCCAACCGCGGCGAAATCGCCCTGCGCGTAATCCGCGCCTGCCGCGAAATGGGCATCAAATCGGTTGCGGTGCATTCCACCGCGGATGCCGATGCGATGCACGTGCGCATGGCCGATGAATCGGTCTGCATCGGCCCGCCGTCCGGAACCCAAAGCTACCTGTCGATTCCGGCCATCATCTCCGCCTGCGAAATCACCGGCGCCCAGGCGATCCACCCGGGCTACGGCTTTCTGTCCGAGAACGCCAACTTTGTGCAGATCATTGAGGACCACGGGCTGACGTTCATCGGCCCCTCGGCCGAACACATCCGCATCATGGGTGACAAGATCACCGCCAAGGAAACCGCCAAGAGCCTCGGCATCCCGGTGGTGCCCGGCTCCGAAGGCGGCGTGCCCGACATTGCGGCTGCCAAAAAGGCGGCCAAGGACATGGGCTATCCGGTCATCATCAAGGCCACCGCCGGCGGCGGCGGCCGCGGCATGAAGGTGGCCAAGGACGAGAAAGAGCTGGTTTCAGCCTTCTCCACCGCCCGGTCTGAAGCCAAGGCAGCCTTCGGCAATGACGAAGTTTACATGGAGAAATATCTCCAGAAGCCGCGTCATATCGAAGTGCAGGTCTTCGGCGACGGCAAGGGCACCGGCATTCACCTGGCGGAACGCGACTGCTCGCTGCAGCGCCGTCACCAGAAGGTGTTCGAGGAGGCCCCCGGCCCCTGCATCACCCCGGAAGAGCGCGCCCGCATCGGCAAGATCTGCGCCGACGCGATCGGCAAGATGGGCTACTCCGGCGCCGGCACCGTCGAATTCCTGTATGAGGACGGCGAGTTCTACTTCATCGAGATGAACACCCGCCTGCAGGTGGAGCATCCGGTGACCGAGGCCATTTTCGGCGTCGACCTGGTGCGCGAGCAGATCCGGGTGGCCGAAGGCCTGCCGATGTCCTTTACCCAGGACGATCTGGAGATCAACGGCCACGCCATTGAGGTGCGTATCAACGCCGAAAAGCTGCCGAACTTTGCGCCCTGCCCGGGCAAGATCACCGCATTCCACGCTCCCGGCGGGCTGGGTGTGCGGATGGATTCGGCGCTTTATGACGGCTATTCGATTCCGCCCTATTATGACTCGCTGATCGGCAAGCTGATCGTGCACGGCCGCGACCGGACCGAAGCTCTGGCGCGGCTGCACCGCGCCCTGGGCGAGCTGATCATCGACGGCATCGACACCACCGTGCCGCTGTTCCACGCGCTGCTGCAGGAACAGGACATCCACACCGGCGATTACGGCATTCACTGGCTGGAACGCTGGCTGGAAGAAAACCAGCCCGGATAATCTCAGCGGGGCGCGCCACTGGCTGCGCCCCGTTTTACTTTTACCTGCATTTTCCCGTTATACTGCCAGCACCATGAGCTTGACTGCGGACCTCCTGCTGCACGCCTATTCCGCCGGTGTTTTCCCGATGGCCGAACACCGCGATGATCCCGACGTGTTCTGGGTCGACCCCAAACGGCGCGGGATCCTGCCGCTGGACGGCTTCCGCATCTCCCGCTCACTGGCCAAGCGCATCCGCAACGGCGGCTTTGAGATCACCGTGAACCGCGACTTTGCCGGTGTGGTGGATGGCTGTGCCGACCGGGCAGAAACCTGGATCAGCGCCGAAATCCGCGACCGCTACCTTGAACTGCACACGATGGGCAACGCCCATTCGCTGGAGGTCTGGCATCAGGGAGAGCTGGCTGGCGGCACCTATGGCGTGTCTCTGGGCGGCGCGTTCTTCGGCGAGAGCATGTTTTCACGCCGCCGCGACGCCTCCAAGGTGGCGCTGGCTTATCTGACCGACCGCCTGGTGCAGGCGGGCTACAGCCTGTGCGATACCCAGTTCCTGACTCCGCATCTAGCGTCGCTCGGCGGCATCGAGGTCAGCCGCGCCCGCTACCGGGCACTGCTGCGCGACGCCCTGTCAAAGAATGCCGATTTCACGCGACCCGCCGTGCCGGGGCCTCAGTTGCTGCTGCAGCGGATGACCCAAACGTCGTAACGGCTGTGATCCAGCGCGCTCAGCGCCGGGCTGGAGGCGATCATCCAGCCTTCGAACTGCACCGCGCCGTCGCTGGAATTGCGGACGGTGAGATAGGCAAAGGCATCCCCCGTCGGGTTCTCCGCCGGATAGCGGCACTCCGACACGGAAACCATCAGCCCGAACATCTCCGCACTGGTGCCAACGGCGACCTCGGCATCCATGCTGTGGCCGTTGACCTTGTCCAGCGCCCGCAAAACAGCGGCACTCCCCTGCGCCGCCTGCTCCTGCCCCCAGGCGGGCACGGCCAGCAGGGCAGCGGCCAGGGCAGCGGCCAGGCGCTTCACGATTCTTCCCCGCCGCCTGCCACGAATTTGACCAGCAGCGAAATCAGGCTGACCGCGCCCTGCGTGTCTTCGATCTCATCCCCCGGCTCAAAGGCAAATGGGGAGCCGCCGGGCATGATCTCAACAAAATTGCCGCCCAGCAGCCCTTCGGAGGAGATGATGACGGCGCTGTCGTCGGGAATTTCGATCCCTTCCTTCACGGAAAACCGGGTGTCGGCTCGGAAGGTTTCGGGATTCAGGTCAACGCCGGTCACAGTGCCGATCTTAACGCCCGCCAGCCGCACATCAGTGCCGACGCTGACCCCTTCCAGCGACCGGAAAGACGCGCTCAGGCCATAGCTTGCGCCAGCCCGCGACAGACCCGCCGCCTGCCCGGCATAGACGGCAAACGCAACCGCGGCGGCCAGCACAACACCGCCGGCAAATACTTCAGTAGGATTGTGAGACATGAAACCAGCCTTCTGGCAGATGTTTATTCGGGCACCCAGGCCTCATAATCGCGGCGCTCCTTGGGCTCGCCGCCGGCGCGGATAGAGCCCGCAGGCGCGTAGGCCATCATGGTGCCGGTCAGGTTTTCCTGGTGCGGCTTTTCCCAGGCTTTGTGCTTCAGCGGCTTCTCGCTCGGCACTTCGTCAAAGGTGCGGTGCAGCCAGCCGTGCCAGTCCGGGCTGACGCGGGACGCTTCCACTTCGCCGTTGAACATCACCCAACGCTTGCTGTCATCGGCATTGCGGTAGAATACATTGCCCTGGTCATCCTCACCCACCTTGATGCCCTTGCGGGCGGTGAAGATCCGGGTGTTCAGGGTGGAGCCGTTCCACCAAGTCACAGCGCGCAGAAGAGTGTTCAGGATTCCCATGGGTGCCTCCGGAGTTTTCCGACCTTGATATGGCCCAATTTCCCGCCAAGGTCCAGTGGCTTGCGCCCACGCTGGCGGCCTCCCGGCGGGAAGCGGCAGTTTTGCCTCAGCCCCGTTTCAGGACCGTTAACCGGCTCAGCTTTCCGCCGGGGCCAGCGCCGTCACCTCGATCTCGATGCGGAACTTCGGGTCAATCAGATTGCACTCGATCATGGTCGCCGCCGGCGGGTTAGCGCCAAAGGTTTCGGCCAGAACCGGCCAGCAAGGCTCAAACTCGGCGGCATCCGGCAGGTAGTAGGTCACCCGCACCGCGTCGGCGAAACTGGCGCCTGCCTTCTCCAGCGCCGAACCGATGGTGTCCAGCGCCGACCGGCACTGTGCCACCACATCCTCGCCCTGCCCGACCGTTCCGGCCACATGCACAAAACCGCCCGCCACGACGGCGCGGCAATAGCCGACTTTGGCCTCGAACTCACCGCCGGAGGAAATCCGCTTGATTGTCATCTAATTTCCTTTCGCATCGCGTTTTAATCTCCAAAACGTATTCGGGCAGCAAGCCTTCTATGCGGCGCGAAGATAAACAGAGTTTCTCCGACCCTGTCACGCGAGTACCAGGCACCGTGAGTATAAAGCGCAGCCTGCAGCTCTCTCGTTAGCTCTGCAGGCCAATATTTGGAGCAGAACTGCACTGAATCACGAGTGTTCTCGCCCAATGGCGGTGCAGGTGTCTTTTGCCAGCTACCGCCAAACTCGTACTGCCAGCCAAGGTCATTCCGCCAAGGTCGCGTTGGAGGTTCAGTCGGTAGCTTAGTTTTGAGACGTGCAATTGCGTACGTGCAGTCCCATGGCGCAGCTCCCTTAGCATGCCATTTCCGGGTTTCAAGAACCTGCTCCACAGGCAAAAGGTCTTCAAACAGTTCAGTTGCATAAACGGGGTCTTCTTCTCGCCTGAGCTTGTCCATATACCCAACGAAAACCCACCACCCGACAAAAACGAGGAAGGCCAATGTCAATCCGACATTGGCCAATCCTTTCAAGACTGCAAACACAGCCCACATAGTTCAAGCTCAGCCCGCCGAAGCTGGCTCTTTCTCGGCATCTGCATGGATCATCAGCGGCTGCGCGTCCGAGGTGACCGCCTCCTCGTTCACAACAACCTTGGTCACGCTCTCCATGCCGGGCAGGTCGAACATGGTATCCAGCAGGATGTCCTCCATGATCGAGCGCAGGCCGCGGGCGCCGGTCTTGCGTTCGATTGCCTTGCGGGCGATCGCCTTCAGCGCCTCGTCAGTAAAGTCCAGCTCAGTGTCTTCCAGTTCGAACAGGCGCTGGTACTGCTTGACCAGGGCGTTCTTCGGCTGCGTCAGGATGGTGACCAGCGCGTCCTCGTCCAGGTCCTCCAGCGTCGCCAGAACCGGCAGGCGGCCGACAAATTCCGGGATCAGACCGAATTTCAGCAGGTCTTCCGGCTCCAGGTCCTGGAAGATTTCGCCCACGCCGCGCTCATCATTGTCACGCACATCGGCGCCGAAACCCATCGCCGAGCCCTTGCCGCGCTGCGCGATGATCCTGTCGAGGCCGGCAAAGGCGCCGCCGCAGATGAACAGGATGTTGGTGGTGTCCACCTGCAGGAATTCCTGCTGCGGGTGCTTGCGCCCGCCCTGCGGCGGAACAGAAGCAACAGTGCCTTCCATCAGCTTCAAAAGCGCCTGCTGCACGCCCTCGCCCGACACGTCGCGGGTGATCGAGGGGTTCTCAGACTTACGGGTGATCTTGTCGACCTCGTCAATATAGACGATGCCGCGCTGTGCGCGCTCGACGTTGTACTCCGACGCCTGCAAAAGCTTGAGGATGATGTTTTCGACATCCTCGCCCACATAACCTGCCTCGGTCAGCGTGGTGGCATCTGCCATGGTAAAGGGCACATCCAGGATCCGCGCCAGCGTCTGCGCCAGCAGGGTTTTGCCGCAGCCGGTGGGGCCGATCAGCAGGATGTTCGACTTCGCCAGTTCGATGTCCGACCCCGCCTTCTGGGCGTGGTTCAGACGCTTGTAATGGTTGTGCACCGCAACCGACAGCACCCGCTTGGCGGTGGCCTGGCCGATCACGTAATCATCCAGAACCTGGCAGATGTCCTTGGGCGACGGCACGCCGTCGGTGGCCTTCAGCCCGGATGCCTTGGTCTCTTCACGGATGATATCCATGCACAGTTCAACGCATTCATCGCAAATGAATACGGTGGGGCCTGCGATCAGCTTGCGCACTTCATGCTGGCTCTTGCCGCAGAAGCTGCAGTAGAGGGTGTTTTTGCTGTCGCCGCCTGAATTCGTTGCCATGGTCTACCTTTCAGTCCGCCCGGTCCGCTGCGCCCGCGCTGCGGGGCAATTCAACTTTCTGCCAGCTTAAGCCACTGCTTAGGCCGCCACAATGTGAAAGTGCGCCCCAAGTCATTCGCGGGGCGCACCGCTGATCACAAGCGCAGGCGTCAGGCCTGCTCGTCATCGCCTTTGGCTCTGTTTTCAACGATCTCGTCGATCAGGCCGAACTCCTTGGCCTCTTCCGGCGACATGAAGTTGTCGCGCTCCAGCGCGTTGACGACCGTGTCGTAATCCTGGCCGGTGTGCCTGACGTAGATCTCGTTCAGGCGCTTCTTCAGCTTCAGGGTTTCCTCGGCGTGGATCATGATGTCGGTAGCCTGGCCCTGGAAGCCGCCGGAGGGCTGGTGCACCATCACGCGGCTGTTCGGCAGCGAGAAGCGCATACCCTTTTCGCCAGCAGTCAGCAGCAGCGACCCCATCGAGGCCGCCTGGCCGATCACCAGGGTGGAAACCTTGGGCTTGATGTACTGCATGGTGTCATAGATCGACAGGCCGGAAGTCACAACGCCGCCCGGCGAGTTGATGTACATCGAGATTTCCTTGGACGGGTTTTCCGCCTCAAGGTGCAGCAGCTGCGCCACGATCAGCGAGCTCATGCCGTCGTGCACCGGACCGTTCACAAAAATGATCCGTTCCTTCAGCAGGCGGGAAAAAATGTCGTAGGCCCGCTCGCCCCGGCTGGTCTGCTCAACCACCATCGGGACCAGGGTGTTCATGTATGTTTCTCTGGGATCAATCATTTCGACCTGCCTGCGTTGTTTATGTCCGGCACCATACCCGACAGTGTGTTACCCGAGTCTTAGTATCGCCCCATTTGACCTGCAAGGGGCGGCGGGCATTTTACGCTGCCGCAAACCTGCTTGTGGTGTCGCAATCCGCAGGAACGCTGTCGCTATTCTCGGGCTGCGGCCTGCGGCAGCGCCTTAGGTAGCAAAATCAAGTCCGAATTCCGCCCGGCCGCCATGCTGACCGGGTGCCGCGCTGGGGTCCCGCCATGGCCGATGACAGTTTCGTTCAGAAAGGCGCCGCCGCCAATCTCGCCATCCCGTTCGAGGGCGAGCCGCAGGATTTCTATTTCCTGCTGCTGCCCAAGGCGACGATGCTGCCGGTGGCCGCGGCCATCGAACCCCTGCGCATTGCCAATCAGGTGACCGGCACGCGGCTTTACCGCTGGTACATCATGACAGAGGACGGCCAACCGGTGCGCTGTTCCAACGGCATGGTGGTGACGCCGGATATCCCGCTGCAGCCGCTGCCCTCGGATTCGCTGGGCTTTGTATGCGCGGGCGTCGAGCCTCACAGCACCGCCAGCGAAGCCACCCTGAACTGGCTGCGCCGCGAAAGCCGCTTTGGCCGCTCCATCGGCGGCATCTGCACCGGTGCCTTTGCGCTGGCCCAAGCCGGGCTGATCAAGAATCACAAGTTCACCCTGCACTGGGAAAACCAGCCGGGCTTTCTGGAGAGCTACCCGAACCTGGAGCCCTCCCCCAATATTTTTGAGATCTCCGGATCTCTGATGACCTGCGGCGGCGGTAATGCCGCAACCGACATGATGCTGCACCTGATCGAGGAGCGCCACGGCAAGCAGCTGGCGATCATCGTCGCCGACATGTGCCTGCACGTGCGCTCCGGCGGCCAGGCGGCACCGCAGAAGTCGAACTATGCGGTGGCCATCGGCAGCCGCAACCAGCGCCTGCTGAACGCGCTGCAGCTGATGCAGGAATCGATCGAGGAGCCGCTCTCGATCGGCGAGCTGTGCGACCGGCTCGACATCTCCCGCCGCCAGCTGGAGCGGCTGTTCTCGCGCTATCTGAACCAAAGCCCGATGCATGTTTATTTCGACATGCGCCTGAGCCATGCATTCGCGCTGATGAACGAAACCTCGATGAGCGTCACCGAAATCGCGCTCGCCTCCGGCTTCAACTCCGCCACCCATTTCTCGCGCCAGTTCAAGCGCAAGTTCGGCGCCTCCCCGCATTTCTTCCGCAAAGGCTGGAGCTGACACCCGGCACGCCCCGCACAGGCCGCCGCGCCGGCCGGGCGCTTGGGTCCGGCCGTCAGGTGTTCAGCCCCGGACCTTGAAAATTGCCCGCGCAGCTGTTTCACTGCGCCCGCGCCCGGGCCGCACCGGTGACGGGCTGATTTGGACAATCATTTTTCAACCCCCTGCACGTCTGCAGCGCTGAATTGCATTGCGGCTGGCGGCCAGGGAAGCATTTAATAACCAAACGGGTTTACTCCATGCGCCCTTCCCCGGACCTCCATCTGCCGCAGGCCACCCGCGCGGCCGGCAACCTGCCTGCCTTCCTCGCGGCCAGCGCCGTGGCAATCCCGGTCCTGCTCGCCGTTTCGGCCGGCAATATTGCGGACCCGATTGTCCGCTACGACGATTACCCCGCCCTTCTGGCCCAACCCGAAGGGTTCTGGCAGAAAACCCTGACCGAAGGCCGCTGGCTCAACTACCTGTGGCACCTGCGCGGCCTGGTTACGCCGGCCTGGCTGAACTTCATTCTGTTCCAGGTTCTTTGGGGCTTGACCGCTGCCGCCATCGCAACTGCAGCAACCCCGCCCGGCAACCGCAAGTGGTTCGCTGCGGTTCTGGCTCTCACCCTGCTGCCCGCGCCGCCGGTGTTTCTGATGGCGCCCTGGTCCAGCACCCTCATCCCGGGGTTAGCGGTGCTGGCACTGTTTGCCGGCCTGGCGCTGGTGCTGTCTCAGCGCGCCCTGCGCCTGCTGCTGCCGGTTTTCACGCTGCTCGCCTTCACGGCCTATACCACCTTCCCGCTGATCCTGCTTGCGGTCTGCCTGATCAGCACGCAGAAACGCTCGCTGCCGGACCTGGCCAAGCTCCTAACTCTGTTCGGGGCGAGTTTCGCTGGCGCGGTTCTGGCCGTCTATGCGTTGAACTGGCAGGTGCATGGCGTCTTTGGCATCCCATTGGATCCGGCCCGCAGCCCGGACCCGGCGCAGGATCTTGCGGAGATGTGGTCGCACCTGCCGCTGCTGCAGGAGACGCTTTCGGTCCTGCTCGGCAAGCTGAGCTTCCAGTCGACGCCGGTTCTGCTGTTTCACTTGTGCCTGCTGATTGCCGCCACAGCCGTGCTGCTGCGCCGCCAGCCGCTGGAGGCGCTCTACCTCTGGACCGCGCTTTGGGCCGGGATGGCGCTGATGACGCTGCAGGTGCTCAAACTGGGCGTGACGATCCCTGTGCGGGCCTTTCATTTCACCTGGATTATCTATGCGGTGCTGATCGTGCGGGCCGCGCAGGAGCTTAGCCGCAACCCCGGCCTGCCCGGGCGGCTGGCGCGCAATGCGGTGCTGCTGGTTGCACTCAGCTACCTGGTGCAGACCGCGGTGCAGTTCACCCGCTTCCGCGACTGGCAGCACGACACCCGGCAGATGGCCAGCGCCATCGCGGCGCAGCCCGGGCCGGGGCCGGTCTATGCCACCGGCAGCATTCTGGATCACCCGTCCGCGCGCAAGGCAGGCCTCCACCGCGCCAGCAGCCTGGCCAGCCGCCTGAAGCTGTTGACCGGGCGCCGGGTTATCCTGTGCGAAACGGCTGCTGAAGCCTGCGCGCATCTGCCGCCAGAGCTGCGCAGCCCCGCAGCAGAGCCGCAACCGCAAGCGCGGCTGGAAGGGTTTCAGAACAGCAGCGTCCTGGTGTTTCCGCCGCAGCAGTAATGCCACTGCGCACAGGCGGCCCAGCAAAAAAGGGGCGCCGTCAGCGCCCCTTTAAAAGGTTCTGCCAGCTGCTGCTTACCGGGAATAGGACTGCAGATAGGCAATCACCGCCTCGATATCGCTGTCCTTCTTCAGCCCGGCAAAGGACATTTTGGTGCCCTTCATGTACTTCTTGGGCTTGGCCAGAAAGGCCGCCAGCTCGGCTTCATCCCAGACCAGCCCGTCTTCCGCCGCGGCCTTCATCGCCTTGGAATAACGGAACCCTTCGGCATGGCCCGCAGGCGCGCCGACGATGCCGTTCAGGATCGGCCCGGTCTTGGACTTGGCGTTCTCGCCCACCTGGTGGCAGGCCTTGCACTTCTTGAAGGTCTTCTCGCCCTTGGCCACCAGCTCCGGATCCAGAACCGCAGCAGTTTCGACGGGCTCTTCAACCGCCTCTTCCGCCACCGCCTCCTGTACTGGCGCAGCTTCGGCAGCAGCCTCGGCCCCCTCCTCTTCCGGCGTCACGTCCAGCACAAGGGCGCGCATGGTGATCTCGACGCTGTCCTTGCAGTTCTCCATGCAAGGTTCCGGGTTCCAGAAATGCTTCTCCGCGTCTAGCCGGTCATCCAGGATGAAACCATCCGCATTCGGAAGCTCGACCTGTTTGAAGGTCTCATCCGATAGAACGAATTCATCATCCACCAGATCGTTGGAATAGAGGATATAAGCCACGATGGCATAGACCTCATCCGGCGTCAGCGACTGCGCATCGCCGAAAGGCATTGACCGGTTCACGTAATCCCAGGTGGTCGACAGATACGGCCAGTAGCTGCCCACTGTCTTCAGCGGGTCCTCATGGTCCAGCGTGCCCTGCCCGCCTGCCAGCTTGGGCCAATTGCCTACGCCCTCGGCAAAGTCGCCATGGCAGACCGCGCATTTCTCGGCAAAGACTTCCTCGCCGGTGAACACATCGCCCGAGCCCGTCGGCAGACCGGTGCCGTCGGGTGCCACGTCCAGGTCCCAGGCCGCGATTTCCTCCGGCAAGGCCGGGCGGCCGAGGCCGAATTTTTCCGCGGCAACGGGCGAGACAACCGCCATAGATAAAATAGCCGCTGCAACAATGTTCCGCCTAGCCGATAGGCCGGGCAGCGCCCGACCCTCCCCACGGGAGGGCGCTTTCGCACCCACCCAGGCTCGGGCGATGCCCTCAGTGGGTATCGTCAACACTTCAAGAAACCTCGACATTTTCCGCCTCCCCGTTTGCCTTGACCCACCAGGTCTGGATGGCGTTGTTGTGATAGATCGAATTCAGCCCCCGGACCTCGCGCAGCTGCGCCTTGGTGGGCTGGACGTAACCGGTGGAGTCCTTGGCCCGGCTTTGCAGCAGCATTTCGGAGCCGTCCCAGTTGATATCCAGGTAGAACCGGGTCAGCGCCTTGTCCGTGCCCGGCGCCGCCAGCCGCGCCTCGGTCCAGGTCTTGCCGCCATCCAGCGTCACATCCACCCCGGTAATCGCGCCGCGGCCCGACCAGGCCAGACCGGTGATCACCAGCGGCCCTGCACCATGAGTGATGGGCGCCTGCGGGCTGGGGCTGGTGACAACGGACTTGGCATCCATCTCCCAGGTCCACTTGCGGCTGATGCCGTTGGCCAGCGTGTCGGTGTATTTCGAGGTCTCCTCGCGGCTTTCGACCGGCTGGTCCATCACCTCGACCCGGCGCAGCCATTTGATCCACATGTTTCCTTCCCAGCCCGGCACCACCAGCCGGACCGGGTAACCATGCTCCTTGCGCAGCGCCTCGCCATTGGCCTTGAAGGCGACCAGCACATCGTCCATCGCCTTCTCCAGCGGGATCGAGCGCCCGTTGGAGGACGCATCCGCGCCTTCCACATAGACCCATTTGCCCTCGGGGCTCACGCCGGCTTCCTCAAGCAGCGTCCGCAGGGACACGCCGGAATATTCCATGTTGTGGATCATGCCGTGGGTGAACTGCGCGCCGTTCAGCTGCGCGCCGGCCCACTCCATGCCGGAGTTTGCCGCGCATTCGCAGAAATAGACCCGGTTCTCGCGCGGGAAGCGCTCCAGATCCTCGTAAGTGAAGACCAGCGGCGTATCGACCAGACCGTTGATCATCAGCCGGTAATCTTCCTTGCGCAGCTCAATCGCGCCGGAATGATGCCGCTCAAACGCGCAGCCCTGCGGCGTGATCGTGCCGTCCAGGGCGTGGATCGGCGTGAAGTTGATTGAGCTGATGGTGTCCGCCGTCAGCCACTCCACGTTGCGGCGCACCACGTCGCTTTCGTATTTGATCGGCAAGCCGTAGGGCGTGGCATCCACCCCCTCGCCCAGACCGCTGGCCCAGTCCTGCACTTCGGTAATCAGCGGATCGGGTGCGGCCGCCTTGGCCGCCCCGGCCGCCACCGCCCCTGCTCCGGCCGCCGCCGCCCCGGTCAGGAACTGGCGGCGCGAGGGCGCCAGACTCTTGGCGTCGTCACTCATATCTCTTTGCCTCCTTACATAGATAAATTCACGTTCGTGAATTCAACTGCGCAAAATTTTTTCGCTGTGCCCGCCGCCACGGCGGGGGTGATCTGCCCCTGCCGGGGCGGGCGCTGATTACGCGCCCGCCACCTGCACAGAGTTGTTCGGGTCCAGGGTCACGGTGCCAAGCTTGCGGATGTGATCCTCGACCACATCCCAGATCATCGGCCCCTCGGTGCCCTCGTTCACGCTGGCCCAGCCCGCCACCACATAGGACTTTGCCGGGTCGATCGCCTCGCCGGTTTTCAGCAGCGTCATTTCACTGATCCGCTCGCCCTGCGGCTTGGTGATGTCGATGCGGTAGCCCATGCCGCCGATCCGCACCATGTCGCCGCCCTGCTGGTAATAGGGATCGGGATTGAAGATGTTGTCGGCCACGTCCTCCAGGATCACCTTGATGAACTCGCCGGTCATTTCGCTCCGGTAGGCCTCCCCGTAAGACATCGAGGTCACGTTCCAGATGTCCTCGCGGGTGATGTCATCCCCCGGCACCAGCGACGGCCCCCAGCGCACGCCGGGCGACATGGCGATATCCGCCTCCCGCTCGCTCAGCAGCGCGTCGCAGATCAGGTCGTCCCAAGTGCCGTTGAAGTTGCCTCGCCGGTACAGCAGCGTATCGGTCTGGCCGATCACCTCCTCCAGCTGCGCCTTGAAGGGGGCGCGTTCCGCTTCGATCAGCTGCGCCACCGCCGGGTCCGGCGCGATCACGTCCGAGAACACCGGGATCAGCTTGTGCCGCAGCCCCATCAGCTGGCCGTCGCGCACATCCAGATCCACGCGGGAGACAAACTTGCCGTTGGAACCGGACGCGATGATATGGGTCTTGCCCGCCAGCACCGGCTCCGGCAGGGCGTCGTGGGTGTGGCCGGACAGGATCACGTCGATGCCCTGCACCTTGCCGGCCATCTTCTTGTCCACGTCAAAGCCGTTGTGGCTCAGCACCACCACGACATCGGCGCCTGCCGCGCGGACCTCGTCCACCATGGCCTGCATATGCTCATCGCGGATGCCGAACGAATACTCCGGGAACATCCAGCCCGGGTTGGCAATCGGCATATAGGGGAAGGCCTGACCGATCACTGCCACCTTGGCGCCGCCGCGCTCAAAGAACTTATAAGGCTTGAACAGCTCCGCCGGCTCGTCCCATTCGGCGTCAAAAATGTTCTGGCCAAGCGCGGCAAAGGGCAGGTTTTCGACGATCTCATTCACCCTGTCGCTGCCCAGCGTGAACTCCCAGTGGAACGTCATCGCATCCGGCTTCAGCGCGTTCATCACGTTGACCATGTCCTGGCCCTGGGTGTGATGGCAGGTATAGGAGCCGTGCCAGGTGTCGCCGCCGTCAAGCAGCAGCGCATCGGGGCGGTCGGCGCGGATGGCGTTGATGATGGTCGCCACCCGGTCCATCCCGCCAACGCGGCCATAGGCCTTGGCCAGCGCAGAGAAATCATTGTAGGTCAGCGCATAGGCCGAAGGGCTGCCGTCAGTGATGCCGTACACCTTGCGGAAGTCGGCGCCGGTGATGTGGGGCACATGGCCCTTGTTCTCTCCAACCCCCAGATTGACCGAAGGCTCCCGGAAATAGATCGGTTTCAGCTGGCCGTGAATATCGGTCACATGGATCAGGCTGATGTTGCCATAGGTGTCAAACTCCAGCAGCTGGTCCTGGCTCAGGCGCTGCTGCGCAGCCAGCCGCGCCCAATTGCCAAAGCCTGACGCCCCCACCATGGCCGAGGCGGCCATGGAAACCTGCAGAAAATCGCGGCGCGAGATCATGAGTACCGGTATCCTGTATGTTCACGCGATATATTCACGTGAATGAATGTTTTGAAAGAGATACGCCCCGCACCTGGAAACAGGCGCGGGGCGCAAAGATCAGTTACGGACGGAGGGCGCTTCGACCGACAGGCCGTTGCCGCGCGAGGCGACATAGAGTTCCAGTGCAACGAACTCCGCGGAACCTGGCTTATAGGTCTCAGCCCGGGTGTCGCGCACGCAGCCCTTGAAGCGCGCGTGGGCGGTGTTCAGCTTGGTGTTTTTCAGACGGTACACCGGGAAGCCGTTGATCTGGCCCTGGCTCAGGTGATCGGCGCGGATCATGTTGCCATAATTGTCCTCATGGCAGTTCGCGCAGGACAGCTCCAGCTGGCCGGTGCGCGTGTAATACATCTCCTTGCCCTTTTCCCAGGTGGACTGGACCGGGCCGTCGATGGCCACGTTCACCGGCATCCCGCGGGACTGGACAGAGATCAGCGCCTCCATCGCGGCCATGTCGCCGCCGGAGTATTTCCACTTCTCGGCGCCCATCTGGTTTTCGCGGCAATCGTTGATCTGCATGTTCAGGGTGCGGACCTCGCCTGCCTCTTGGTTCCACTTGGGATAGACCGCGCGCACGCCTGCCATGCTTTCCTCGACATCGCCGTGGCACGATGCGCAGGATTTGCCTTCGGAGCCGTCGGCAGTGTCCCAGGCTTCCTGCGCCTGATCGACAAACACCATCGCCGGGTTCTCAAAGTCATCCATCTGCAGGGCTTGTGTCTCGTCAGAGCGGAAGTGCCAGCCCGACATCACCTCGTCCAGCACATCCGCCACATGGGCGGGCGCCGCGGCTTTGGTGACCATCTCGATTTCCTCGTTGACCACCAGCTTGTCGTCATCGGGGCCTGCGCCCGCCGCCATCGGCAGCGCCAGCACAGCGGCAATGGCTGTGATTGCCTTTTTGTTCATTCCTTTTCCTCCCTTGGGTGCCTGCCCTGCCCGGTTCCCACCGGACAGGACGCGTGCCTGAAGATCCGGAACGGATCAGCCGATGGCGATTTTCTTCTTTGTGTCGTAGACGGAGCCGTCGTCGTCATACCAGGTGAAGACGAACTCGCCCGCTTCCGGCACGGTCGCGTCGAATTCGAAGTACGGGTTGGTGGAGATCGCGGGCTCCATCGCGACGTCCAGCACCATGGTGCCGTTGAACTCGCAGGTGAAGCGGTTGATGATCGAGCGCGAGATCAGGTTGCCTTCCTTATCCTTGCGCTGGCCGCTTTCCATCTTGTGGCTGATCAGCGTCTTGATGGTGACCGCCTCGCCGGCGGCAGCGGATTTCGGGACCTTGACGCGGGGTTTAACACCGGATGCCATGTCTTTAACTCTCCTTAAGAATTCCGTTCAGGGAGCGGGCGGCTTCAGCCGCCGCAGCCGCCGATGGTGACTTTGACGGTGGCGCTGGCCTTGGCAAAGGAGCCATCCGCCAGCTTGGCAACCGCAACCACGTCCTGGGTGCCCGCCAGGCGGATCCGGGTGGAGGCCGCCTGCTGCGCCGCACCGGGGCCGAAGTTGAAGGTCGCCACACCCGGTTCCGGGTTGCCGGCGGCAAGCACCAGGATCGCGGTGGCGCCCGGCGCCTCGACCGAAATCGGAACAGTGTTGCCGTTCTCGGCAATCTCCGGCGCGTTCAGGGTCACGCCCCCTTCGGCCATTTCAGCACCGCCGGTAAAGGCGGCAATCCGGTCATCCGCCGCCGCAGTCACGCGGAACGGCAGCACGGTAACCACGGCAGCGCCCAGGCCCATCGCCAGGGTCTCACGGCGTGAGAACTCCATCATATCTCTCCTTTGAATTCACATCGGTGCAGGCCGCGGAACGGTCCCGCCCGCGCCTTACTCTTCTTTCAGCGTCGCGAGGAACGCGACCACATCCTCGATCTCCTGCGCCGTCAGGATCGGCGGCAGCGGCTCAGCCCCGGCCTCGCCGGTATAGGCATCGCCCGGGCGGATGAAGCCCTCGACCTTGTAAAAGGCCGGCATCATCGTGCCCTCGAATGTCATCTTGGCATTGGCGATCAGGCCGCGCAGCTCTTCCTCGGTCCAGCGGTCGCCGGCGCCATCCAGCGACGGGCCGATCTCGCCGTGGAACGGCACATCCGCCAGGGCTGTCACCTGGTGGCAGGCCACGCAGTTGCCCTTGGATTTGGTGCCGGCAACAATCGCCCCGTTGGCCGCATCGCCGGCAACGCCGGTCAGCGAGGCGGCAACCTCACCCGACTCGCCATACTCCACCGCCATCGGAGCAACCTCCCCGGCCAAAGCCGCAGTCCCGGCCAGGCTTAGCGCCAGTGTCAGAGATGTAAGCTTCATGTTTCCTCCCATTGGCTGCCGCTGTTACCGGGCGGCTTGCTTAGCTTTGCATACCGTAGGGCACAGCGCCCCGGATACGCAACAACAAATTCATTATTGTGAATTTTTATAGATCGTGCGCAAAACGTCAGTCTGTGGACCCATTGTTGCGCTCCTGGATGCGGCGCGCGTGGTAGCGCTGAAAATCTTCCCCGTTATCAAGCGCATACCGCTTTTCGTTGACCCATGTAAACATGTCCAGCGTGGTTCCCGCGCCAAACGCGCCCGGCATCGCCGCCACTGCCGCCTCGGGCGCGGTGGCACCCTCGCCCACTTCCTCCGGCAGGAACAGAATCGTCGGTGTGAACAGCACCCCCCATTTGCGCGCCATGTCCTTTTCCGGCAGCGTCTCGCCGTCGAAATCAGTCACCTCCACATCGCCGTAAAGGTTCAGCTGCACGACAAAAAAGTTGTCTTCGATGTACTGGCCGATTTCCGGGCGGGGAAAGATCTCCTCATGCATTTTGGTGCAATAGACGCAGCCGCGCTGTTCAAAGATCAGCGCCAGCCGCTTGCCCTCGCCATTGGCCTCCTCCAGGTCTTCGCGCAGGTCCTTGAAGGTCTCCCGCATCCAGGACGTCTTGTGCAGCCCGTCGTCGCCCAGCTCCGCCGCGGCCAGCGGGCCCGCCAGAGCCGCGGCCATTAACACTTTCGCAATACTTCTCAGCATGTTGACCTCCAAACCTCACTTACCCGATCGCGCTGAACCCCGGCACCCAGCGGATCATTGCCTCCGCGATCAGCCGCACGCCGCCGGTGGCGATCAGCACCGCAAACAGCACCAGCATTGCGCCCATGCCCTTCTCCACCCAGGCAAAGGCGCTGCGGTGGCGCGCGACCCAGCCCAGGAACGGCTTGGCAAACAGCGCTGCAACCACAAAGGGCGCCGTCATGCCCAGCCCGTAGACCAGCAGCAGCACCCCGCCCCGCCAGACCTCGCCCATGCCGGAGGCAATCATCAGGATCGACGCCAGCGCCGGCCCGACGCAAGGCGTCCAGCCGAACCCGAACGCCAGTCCCATCAGATAGGCGCCCAGCACGGTGGAGGGCTCCGCAGAACTCTCCATCCGCGCCTCGCGGTACAGCAGCGGGATCTTCACAACACCCAGAAAATGCAGTCCGAACAGCAGCAACAGCGCGGCCGCGCCGTAGGACAAAACTTCCAGATACTGCCCGAACAGCTGCCCCAGCGCAGTCGCCCCCATGCCCATCAGCATGAACACCGTGGTGACCCCGGCGGCAAAACAGACCGCCGACACCAGCAGCCGCCGCTGCGCGCCCGCAGCAATCGCGCCATCGCCGCGCAGCTCCGCCATCGACAGCCCGCCCATATAGGACAGGTAAAACGGCACCATCGGCAAAATGCAGGGGGTGAAAAAGCTCAGCAAACCTGCGATCAAGGCGCCGAACAGGGTAATTTCAAGCATCGCACCCCCAGAGAGGCCCCACGCGAACGTTATCCGGGCCCGGCTTGTGTCATTCACATATTCGAATTATGTTGTTTCTCACCGTTCGGTCAACAGATGGAATGACACCCATGCGCTCTTTCCGGCAATTGGCTGCAGCCGCAGCCATGGCCCTTGCGACGCTGCCCGCCTGGGCGGCGGAACTGGTGATGGTCGAACAGCCGGGCTGTGAGTGGTGCGCCCGCTGGAACGCGGAGATCGCCCCGATCTACCCCAAAACGGCTGAGGGCGAACACGCTCCCCTGCGCCGGGTGGACCTGCGCGCCCTGCCCGATGACCTGAAGCTCGCCCGCCGGGTCATGTTCACCCCCACGTTCCTGGTGGTCGAGGACGGCGAGGAGCGCGCCCGGCTCGAAGGCTACCCGGGCGAAGATTTTTTTTGGCCTTTGCTTGCAGATTTGCTAAGCGCCCATACAGGGTTTGTTGATAATACGAACTCCAAGGGCGGCAGCTGACCGCCCTGATGGGGAAAAACAGACAAGTGCGGCACTGCGGTGCCGCTCAGGAGACGGCACATGGCACTACCACAGTTTACCGCCGACATGGACCCGGAGGAGATGGACAAGATGGTCGAAAACGCGACCAAGGCGTCCAACTTCCTCAAGGCGATCAGCCACGAGGGCCGGCTGATGATCCTGTGCCATCTGGTCTCAGGCGAGAAATCCGTGACCGAGCTGGAGGAGCTTCTTTCCGCCCGCCAGGCCGCCGTCTCCCAGCAGCTCTCCCGCCTGCGCCTGGAGGGGCTGGTTATTCCCCGCCGGGAAGGCAAGGCGATCTACTACCGGCTGGCCGACGACAAACCCCGCCGGATGCTGGAAGTGGTCTATGACCTTTTCTGCAAGGAATAAGGCTGACGCCTGAATGACCCCCTTATGTTTGACCTCCTGACAGAACACCAGCTGGCCGCCTGTATCGGGCTGCTGGGAGGTGTGGCTCTGGGGCTTGCCGCCCGGCTGGGCCGGTTCTGCACATTGGGGGCGATCGAAGACCTGCTTTATGGCGGCTCCTCCCTGCGGATGCGGATGTGGGGCGTGGCCATCGGCGTGGCCGTCACCTCGAGCTTTGCGCTGATCGGGCTGGGCCTGGCGGATGCAGGCCAGTCCTTTTACCTGTCGATCCGCTGGATGCCTGCGGCCTCGATCCTGGGCGGGCTTATGTTCGGCTACGGCATGGCGCTCAGCGGCAACTGCGGCTATGGCGCCATCGCGCGGCTTGGCGGCGGCGACCTGCGCAGTTTTGTGATCGTGCTGGTGATGGGGGTCTCCACTTATGTCGTCCTCGCGGGCCCCCTCGCCCCCGTGCGCAACTATTTCTTCGCCCAGCAGGACGTCACCAACGAGATCCCGCCGGGACTCGCCCATTATGCCGCCGTCTGGAGCGGGCTGCCGCTGGCCGCAATCGGCACCGGAGCGGGCCTGCTGATCCTTCTGCTCTCCCTCGCCAATTCCGAACTGCGCCGCGACAGGCAAGCGCTGTTCTGGTCCGCGGTTGTGGGGCTGGCCGTAACCTCCGGCTGGGCCGGGTCCACGTATGTCAACACACATGGGTTCGAGGCGCTGCCAGTGGTGTCCCACTCCTTCTCGGCCCCCTTGGGTGAAACAATCCTGTGGACCATGACCGGCTCACTGCGCCCCCTGTCCTTTGCCGTCGGTTCCATCGCCGGGGTCTGGTCCGGTGCCTTCATCGGCTCGCTGATCAAGGGCCATTTCCGCTGGGAAGCCTGCGAGGACCCGCGCGAGCTGCGCCGCCAGATCATCGGCGCCGCCATCATGGGCGCAGGCGCGGTGATTGCGATGGGCTGCACCGTCGGCCAGGGCCTCAGCGCCTTTTCGCTGCTGGCGGTCTCTGCTCCGGTCACCATGCTGGCGATCTTTGCCGGCGCCGCCTTCGGGCTGCGCCAGCTGATCGAGGGCTTCCGCCCGGCAGAATAACCTGCTGCCCCGCAGAGACAGCCCAGGGCCCCGGCCCGCCGCGCGGACCGGAGGTCTTGGTTAATTTTCATTAACAATTACATGTGCGTCACAAACCATTCCTAAGATATCCGGGTGAGCCAGCCCCGCATCCCCGCATTGACGTTTATGGACAGCCCGGAGACCGCCATGACCCGCAAGCAGATCGTCAGAGACCCGCACATCGGCAATAAGGCGGAGGCTTTTGAGGCCTCGGACGACATTCCCGCCAACCCGGCCCCCAGCCGCACCATCGGCGATGTGATCGCCGCCCGCTATGGCCGCCGCACGGCCCTGAAGGGAATGCTGGGCACTGCCGCCGCCACCGCCCTGTTCGGCGCCTCAGCCCTCACTGCTCCGCGCCAGGGCCGTGCCGCAGCCCCCGGTGCCCAAAGCCGCTATGCCTTTGACGAGCTGCACTGGGGCAATGACGAAAGCCACCATGTGGCCCAGGGCTATGACGCGGACATCCTGCTGCGCTGGGGCGATCCGATCTTTGCGGATGCCCCGGACTTCGACGTGATGAACCAGACGGCGGACGCCCAGCTGCAGCAGTTCGGATACAACAACGACTACGTCGGCTTTGTGCCTCTGAACGCGGAAGGCAGCCGCGGCCTGCTGTGCGTGAACCACGAATACACCAACGAGGAGGTCATGTTCCCGGGTCTTGGCCGCCAGGACAAGGCGGAGTTTGCCGGCATGACCCGCGCGCTGGCCGATATCGAGATGGCCGCGCACGGCGGCTCGGTTGTCGAGATCGCCCGCAACGCTGATGGCAAGTGGGCGGTAGTGCGCGACGGCAAGCTGAACCGCCGCATCTCGCCGCTGACCACCGCGATGGCCCTTGACGGCCCCGCCGCAGGCCACCCCAGGATGCAGACCAGCGCCGACCCCGGCGGCCTTGAGGTCACCGGCACGCTCAACAACTGCGCCGGCGGCATGACCCCCTGGGGCACCTGGCTGATGGCCGAGGAGAACTTTCACGGTTATTTCTGGACGGACAGACTGGACTTCGAAGGCGAACCGGACCTCTCCGGCCAGCCGGAGGCGGCGCAAATGGCCCGCTATGGCGTGCCCGGCATGTGGTACGCCTGGGGCAAGTACCACACCCGCTTCAATATCGACAAAGAACCCAACGAAGCCAACCGCTTCGGCTGGGTTGTTGAGGTCGACCCGATGGACCCGCAGTCGAAACCGGTGAAACACACCGCTTTGGGCCGTTTCGCCCATGAGGGCGCGGAGACCACCCTGTCCAAGGACGGCCGCCTGGTGATCTATATGGGTGACGATGCGCGCTTTGAGTATGTCTACAAATACGTCTCCGGCGGCGTGGTGTCAGAGGATCGCGCGGCCAACGCCCGGCTGCTGAGCGACGGCACGCTCTACGTCGCCCGGTTCGATGCGGACGGCACCTGCCGCTGGCTGCCGCTGGTGCATGGTCAGGGTCCGCTGACGGCCGAAAACGGCTTTGCCAGCCAGGCGGATGTGCTGATTGACACGCGGCTGGCGGCGGATGCGCTGGGAGCCACGCCGATGGACCGGCCCGAAGACGCCTCGCCCCGCGGCGACGGCACTGCCTATGTGATGCTGACCAACAACTCCAGGCGCAAGGCCGGCCAGACCGATGCCGCCAACCCGCGCCCGGAGTCGCAGTTCGGGCATATCGTCGAAATCAAGGAGGACGGCGGCGACCATGCGGCGGCAAGCGGACGCTGGTCGATCCTGGTGAAGTGCGGCGATCCGGACATTGCGGACGTGGGCGCAGAGTGGCACCCGGAGACCTCGGAACACGGCTGGTTCGGCTCCCCCGACAACAGCGCGATGGACGCAGACGGGCGGCTGTGGGTGGCCACCGACCAGGGAAGCAAGTGGGGCAAGACCGGCAAGTCGGACGGGCTCTACGGGGTGGAAACCGAAGGCGGCTTGCGCGGCCATTCCAAACTGTTTTTCCGCTGCCCCGTGGGTGCCGAGCTGTGCGGGCCCTGTTTCACCCCGGACGGCGAGACGCTGTTTCTGGCCGTTCAGCATCCGGGCACGGACGGCACCAAGGATCTGAAAGGCTTCGGGCGCGCCTCGACCTTTGAGGACCCGGCCACCCGCTGGCCGGACTTCGATCCGCAGATGCCGCCGCGCCCCTCAGTGGTGGCGGTGACCCGTAAAGGCGGCGGCAAGATCGCCAGCTGACCTGAAATCCGCCGTTGTATGGCGGAGCGCGCCCCACCCGGGGGGGGCGCAGGTTTCGGCCCTGCCGGGCCGGCTGCCGCCGGATGCACGCGATTGTGAAACCGCCAGCCCGCACCGTGCCCTAAAACCGGAAAAAGCTCTGTGGAGACCTGCCATGTATGCCAAACGCCTGACGGCCGCCCTCATCCTTGCAACCTCTGCCGCCAGCGCCGGCAGCATCACGCCGCGCGATGGCTGGGCGGTGCATGAAACCTCCAAACCCTATGCGCAGCTGATCGACGACGTCAAAGCCGCCGCCAAGGCCGAGGGCCTGGGCGTTGTCACCCAGGCAGGCCCCACCCAGGCGGCAGCGGCCCGCGGCATCACCATCCCCGGCAACCGGGTCATTGGCCTGTTCAACAATGACTTCGCGGTCAAGATCCTCGCACTCTCCACCGCTGCAATGATCGAGGCGCCGGTGCGCATGTATGTGACCGAGGAGGCAGACGGCAGCGCCACCCTGTCCTATAAGCTGCCCACCCACGTCTTTGCGCCTTACGCAGAGGAAGGCGGCGCGGGGCTGGCAGCCCTTGCCGGCCAGCTCGACCGCCGCTTTGCGCTGATTGCGGAACGGGCGCAGAAATAGCCGCCGGCGTCTTTCCCGCTTCATCTGCCCCTCCGCTGGTTGCGCCGATTTCCGCCGCAGCATTTCTCACACTGGCGTGAACGGGCTTGCGCGCGGGCGCAGGCTCGGCAATCTGGCGGTAATTCAACGGATTGGACCGACAAGATGACAGAGACCCTGCGCGCAGCCGATGTTCTGGCCCGGCGCCTTTACGAGGCTGGCTGCCGCCACGCCTTTGGCATGCCCGGCGGCGAGGTGCTGACGCTGGTGGATGCGCTGACCAAGGCGGGGATCACGTTTCACCTGGCCAAGCATGAGAACTGCGCAGGCTTCATAGGCGAAGGCGTGCATCACGCGGACGGCGCGCCGGTCATTCTGGTGGCCACGCTTGGTCCCGGCGCGCTGAACGGCATCAATGTTGTGGCCAATGCCCACCAGGACCGGGTGCCGATGCTGGTGCTCACGGGCTGCGTCGACACGGCCGAGGAGCAGAGCTATACCCATCAGGTGCTCGACCACCGCGCGGTCTTTGCCCCGGTCACCAAGGCCACCTTCCGGCTGGACGCCGAGGCTGCGGATCTGATCGCAGACAAGGCCGTCGCCATCGCAACCGAACCGCGCAACGGGCCGGTGCATATCGACGTGCCGATCTCGGTTGCAGACGCGCCGGCCAGGGACCGGGGCATCCGCCGCGCGCCTGCGAGTGCAACCGCGCCAAGCGGTGAGGCGCTGGCGCAGGCGCGTTCCTGGCTGGCCGCGTCCACGCGCCCGGTGGCGGTGATCGGGCTGGACGCGCTGCAGGAAAACGCAGGCCCTGCCATCCGAAGCTTTGTTGAGAAACACCATATCCCCTTCATCACCAGCTACAAGGCCAAGGGACTTATTCCCGAGAACCACCCGCTCTGCCTTGGCGGGGCAGGCCTCTCGCCGCTGGCGGACAAGCATCTGCTGCCCTTGGTGCGGGAGGCCGATCTGGTGCTCTCCATCGGTTACGACCCGATCGAGATGCGCCCCGGCTGGCGCAACGTCTGGGACGTGAAAACCCAGAACGTGATCGACATCGCGCCGGAGGCCAACACCCACTACATGCATCAGGCCGGGCTGAACTTTCTGACCGCGATTGCCCCCACGCTTACGGCGCTTTCGGATGGCACCGGACCGCGCGGGACCTGGCCCACTGGCCGCCCCGCCGCGGTCAAGGCCGAACTGGCAGACGCCTTCCCGCAGGATGACAATTGGGGGCCTGCGGGCGTCATCGCCGAATGCCGTGCTGTCCTGCCGCAAGAAACTCTTGCCACCGCCGACAGCGGCGCCCACCGCATTCTGCTGAGCCAGATGTGGGACTGCCAGGAGCCGCGCGGCCTGATCCAGTCCTCGGCGCTGTGCACCATGGGCTGCGCGGTGCCGATGGCAATCGGGCGGAAGCTGGCGCAGCCGGAGCGGCCGGTTGTCAGCTTCTCCGGGGATGCCGGGTTCCTGATGGCGGCGGGCGAACTCTCGACCGCAGCCGAGCTGGGCGTTGCGCCGGTCTTTGTGGTTTTCGCCGATGCCAGCCTCGCCCTGATCGAACTCAAGCAGCGCCAGCGCCAGCTTGCCAGCGGCGGGGTGGATTTCGCGGCGCACGACTTTGCCGCGATGGGCCGCGCCTTTGGCGGCAACGGCGTGACGGTTGCCAGCCGCGCCGAACTGCGCGCCGCCCTTGAGGACGCGATGAAATCAGACAGGTTCACGGTCATCTCGGCTGTGATCGAACGCGGAGGCTATGATGGCCGGATCTGAGATGCTCCCCCACGGCGCGCTGAACGGCGTCAAGGTTCTTGACCTTTCCCGTATTCTGGCAGGCCCCACCTGCACCCAGCTGCTGGGCGATCTCGGCGCCACGGTGATCAAGGTGGAAAACCCCAAGACAGGCGGCGATGACACCCGCCAGTGGGGACCGCCCTATGTGACCGATGCGGACGGGCACCAATCCGACCTCTCCGCCTATTTCATGGCCGCCAACCGCAACAAACGCTCGGTTTCCATTGATATCGCAACGCCCGCCGGCCAAGAGGCCATCCGCCGTCTGGCGGCAGAGGCAGATATCCTGATCGAGAACTTCAAACCCGGCGGGCTGGCGAAATACGGGCTGGATTATGACAGCCTCAAAGATGACCTTCCGGGCCTGATCTACTGCTCAATCTCCGGCTACGGCCAGACCGGCCCCAACAGCCACAAGCCCGGCTATGACATCATGGCGCAGGGCTTTGGCGGCATCATGTCCCTTACCGGCGAGCCCGGCGGCCAGCCGATGAAAGCCGGCGTCGGCATCGCTGATGTGATGTGCGGCATGTATGCCTGCATCGGGATTCTGTCGGCGCTGCACCACCGCGATAAAACCGGCGAGGGCCAGCAGATCGACCTGGCGCTGGTCGATGCCCAGATCGCCTGGCTGATCAACGAAGGCGTCGCCTATCTGAATACCGGCCAAGTCCCCAAGCGCCGCGGCAATGAACATCCCAGCATCATGCCCTATGGGGTTTACGAAACCTCGGACGGCCATGTGATCCTGGCCGTGGGCAACGACAGCCAGTTCCGCCGCTTTATGGAGTTCCTCAAGCTGGAAGGCCTGGCAGAGGATCCGCGCTTTGCCACCAACCCCGCCCGCCTGCAGAACCGCGATGCGCTGAACGCTGTCCTGATCCCGTCGGTGCAGCGCTACACCACCGGGGATGTGCTGGACGCGATGGAGGCCCGCAAGGTGCCGGCCGGCCCGGTGCAGGACCTGGAAACCCTGTTTGCCACCGATCAGGTGGATGCCCGCAACATGGCCATTGGCATGGAAACGGCGGCCGGTCCGGTCAAGCTGCTGGGCAACCCGCTGAATTTCTCCCGCACGCCGGTCACATACCGGCACGCGCCGCCGGTCTGCGGCGAAGGCACCGAAGAGATTCTGAACGCAAAACACCCGTTTGAGCCGTCCTGATCCCCCAGTGATGCGGCGGCTTTCCGCCATGTGTTACAGTTTCCGGCAATTCACCGCTAAACCAGCGGTGTTTTCAGCCTGCCCTGATCCGCCGTCTTGCCAAAATTTCCCGGGAAATCCTACACATCCGCCATAGTTTCAATCCAGGCGCACACAGGCCATCACCAAACCGCGAGCAGGGTTCGCCCGGAACATTCCGATGATCTACTCTTCAGCAGGACACGGAAACCGCGCTCGTATCAGAACAATGATTGGACTCTCATGACGCAAGATATCTTCGGCCAAGACAGCAGCCTGACCGATGCCGCCGCACAGCAGGATTGGAATTCCGTGCAGCTGGGAGTTCTTTCCCATGCTGCAGCGGCCGCTGATCACCTGGGCGCAGTGCTGAAGGCGGCGCCGGAATATGCCCTGGCCCATGCGATCAAGGGGCTGTCGCTCTTGATGCTGGGGCGCTCTGAGCTGGTGCCCACGGCGCGCGCCGCGCTGCGTGATGCCAAGGCCTGTTACGAGGGCGCCCTCCCGCGCGAGCGCAAATACGTGGACGCGCTGGAAGACTGGCTGGCCGGCCGCCCCAGTCTGGCAATCCAGCGGATGGAACAGGTGCTGGCTGCTTTCCCGCAGGACACCCTGGCGATGAAACTCAGCCACGGCATCCGTTTCATCATGGGCGACCCCGCAGGCATGCGCGCCTCGATCGAACGGGTGCTGCCGGCCTATGCGCCGGACCATGCCGGCCGCGGCTACCTCTTGGGCTGCCATGCCTTTGCGCTGGAGGAGACCGGCGAGTATGAGCGCGCCGCCAATGCCGGCCGCCAGGCCCTGTGGATGGCGCCGGATGATGCCTGGGGCCTGCACGCCGTGGCCCATGTGCATGACATGACCGGCAATGCCAAATCTGGCCTCGACTGGCTGCAAGGCCGCGAGGAAGCCTGGGCGCATTGCAACAACTTCCGCTATCACGTCTGGTGGCATAAGGCGCTGATGCATCTGGACCTGGGCCAGATGGACGAGGCGATTGCGCTTTACGACACCGAGGTCCGCAAGGACAAGACCGACGACTACCGCGACATATCCAACGCCACCTCGCTGCTGGTGCGGCTGGAGCTGGAAGGCGTTGATGTCGGCAACCGCTGGGAAGAGCTGGCGAATCTCTGCGCCGCCCGCACTGAGGACGGCAGCCTGATTTTTGCCGATCTGCACTACCTGCTGGCGCTGACCGGCCACCGCAAGGAAGACGCCCACCGCCTGGTGCAGCGGATTCACGCCGATGCAGAGGCTGGCGGCAGCGAGGCGCGGGCACGGATGGCGGACCCCGGCTGCGCCGCTGCCGACGGGCTCGAAGCCTTCGGAGACGGTAATTACAAGGCCGCCTTTGCCCGTTTGTCCGCGGCCCGCGGCACCCTGCAGCTGGCCGGCGGCAGCCACGCGCAACGCGATGTTTTTGAACGCATTACCATAGACGCGGGAATCCGCTCAGGCCAGCTTGACGCGGTCGAGGCAATCCTGGAAGACCGCCGCGCCAAGCGGGGCGGCGCAGAGGACAATTACGCGCTGGCCCGCCGCACCCTGATCGCCGAGGCCCGGACCCAGTCTGGCGCCAAAAGCGTACCTGCCGAGTAAGACCTTCAAGGACCAGAAACCACAGATGTCCAGCATTGCGCCCTTCCCCGGGCCTCAGAAAGACCCTGCTGCCGCCAACCGCGCAGCCCCCCCGCCGCAAGCGGCGCAGCCGCGGGTGCGCGACCCGCGGCTCGACTTCTACCGCGGCATTGCGATGTTCATCATCCTGGTGGCCCATATCCCTGGCAACCGCTGGACTGGCTGGATCCCGGCCCGCTTCGGGTTTTCGGACGCGACTGAAATCTTTGTCTTCTGCTCCGGCATGGCCTCCGCCATCGCCTTTGGCAGCTCTTTCGACCGCCAGGGCTGGTGGCTGGGCACCGCCCGCGTCGCCTTCCGCTGCTGGCAGGTGTTCTGGGCCCACATCGGGCTGTTCTTCTTCCTGGCCATGTCGATGGCGGCGCTCGACCTTTATGGCGGGTTCGAGAAGAGCTATATCAACTCGCTGAACCTGGGCCATTTCTTCAAGGATCCGATGACCCAGATCGTCGGCATCTTCACCCTCACCTACGTGCCGAATTACTTCGACATCCTGCCGATGTACCTGGTGGTGCTGATGCTGATGCCGCTGATGATCGGACTGGAGAAGGCGGGGCTTTGGGCCGTGGCGGCGATGTCGGTGCTGATCTGGCTGACCGCCAACCCCTATATGGCCGGCCTTGGCCCCAACGGCGTTTCGCTGCCGGCGGAACCGTGGTCTGACCGGGAATGGTTCTTCAACCCCTTCGGCTGGCAGCTGCTGTTCTTCACCGGCTTTGCCTTCATGAAAGGCTGGCTGCCAAAGCCGCCGGTTTCCAAGGTTCTGGTCGTGCTTGCCGCCGCCTTCCTGATCCTCTCGGCTCCGTACGGTTCCTGGAAAGTCTTCACCTGGGTCAAAGCCGCCAGCCCGGATCTGGCTGAGCTGATCAAACCCGGCCGCGACGCCATCGGCGAATGGCGCGAAAAGACCGACTTCGGCCTGCTGCGTTATGCCCACTTCCTGGCTCTGGCCTATCTGGGCTGGGTTGCGGCGGGCGAAGGCGGCAAGTGCCTGATCGCCACCGGCCATTCGCTGGGCGCGCGCCTCTGGGCGGTGCTGCTGAAGGTCATCACCAAGGTCGGCCAGCAATCGCTAGCCGTGTTTGTGTTCTCGATGGCCCTGGCCCGGTTCATCGGCTTTGCCCTTGACCAGACCGACCGCGCGGTTATGACCACGGCATACGCCAATCTGGTTGGCTTTTTCCTAATCATTGGCTGCGCTTACGGCGCTGCCTGGTTCAAGTCACAGCCTTGGAGAGCCAAGAAATGAGCTCTTTTTCCCGCCGTTCCTTTCTGGCTGCCGCGCTTGGCAGCACCGCCCTGTACGCCTTGCCGGGTCTGGCAAATGACACCCAGCCCTTCAGCCGCGAGGTGGTCGTCGCCAAGGCCCGCGCGCTTGCGCAGGAGGACTATGCCGAACGCCCGTCGGTGCCGCAGGACTGGCTCGACCAGTCTTATGACGACTACAAGGCGCGCTGGTTCCGCTCCTCGGACGCGCTGTGGTCCAAGACCGACCGCAGCTACAACGTGGATTTCTTCCTGCCCGGCCTGTACTTCCCGCGCCCGGTTCAAATCAACACCGTGACCGGCGGGCAAGCGCAGCCCGTGCCTTTCGACCTGTCGCTGTTCGACAAGACAGACAAGGCGCCCGAGCTGACAACCGATGGGCATCTGGGCTATTCCGGCCTGCGCCTGCGCACTGTTCTGGACGATCCCACCCAGAAGACAGAATTCTGTGTGTTCCAGGGGGCCAGCTACTTCCGCGCCATCGGCATCGGCAATACCTACGGGCTGTCCGCCCGCGGCCTGGCGCTGAAAACCGCGGATCCCGACGGTGAAGAGTTCCCGGAGTTCATCGAATTCTGGCTGGAGGCCCCTGCTCCCGGCCAGCGCGCAATGGTGGTCCATGCGCTGATGGACTCCCCCTCCGTCACCGGCGCCTACCGTTTCACCATCACCCCCGGCAGCAGCACGGTGATGGAGGTGGAGGCCACACTGTTCGCCCGCGAGGACCTGAACCACACGGGCCTGGCGCCCCTCACCTCGATGTTCCTGTTCGATGCCACCAACCGCAACCGCTTTGACGATTTCCGCCCTGCGGTGCATGACAGCGATGGCCTGCTGGTGGTCAACGGCAACGGTGAAACCCTGTGGCGGCCGCTGGCCAACCCCGCGCGGCTGCAGGTGTCGTCCTTCGTCGACGACAACCCGCGCGGCTTCGGCCTGATGCAGCGCGCGCGCAAGCTGTCGGATTTCAACGACCTGGAAGCCTTCTATCACAACCGCCCCTGCCTGTGGGTCGAACCCAAGGAGGACTGGGGCAAGGGCGCGGTCACCCTGGTGGAAATCCCCGCCGACAAGGAAATCTACGACAATACTGTCGCCTACTGGCGCCCGCGCGAGCCTTATGCCGCCGGATCGGAGATCAGCCTCAGCTACCGCCTCACCTGGGGCGCGGAGCCGGTGCTGCCGATGCCGCGGGTGATCGACACCGCCGAGGGCGCCCGCATCTTTGGCGGGCCGGGCCGGATCGTCACCATCGACTTCGACGCCCACCCCCTGTTCGAGGACGGGCCCGAGGCCCTTGACGTGCACATCCACTCTCCCCATGTGGCGGCCAGCGAAGGCGTGCTGCAGCGAAACCCGGAAACCGGCGGCCTGCGGCTCGCCTTCACCTTCGATCCCGGCGACCGGGATCACGTCGAACTTCGCGCCCAGCTCAGGAAGGACGGCAGCCCCGCCTCCGAGGTCTGGCTTTACAGGTGGACCGCATGACCGCATGTGATCTGATGCCCCCGGAGCAGCCTCTGGCGATGCCGGAACAGGATTTCAGCAAGGACTTCAGGGACGCTGCCGCCCCCGGCGGTGCGGCCCCCAGCCAGGTGGCGCTCTGGCGCCTGCTGGCCTTTTCGCCAGCCATGGCAGCGACGGGTGTGCTCACTTGGGTGATGCAGGGCTGGTTCGCCGACGGCGGCTTCTCGGTTCTGGAAATGATCCTGCTGGCGCTGATCGCCTTCAACTTCTTCTGGATCGCCTTCACCGTCTCCACCGTTCTCTTGGGCCTTTACGGCCTGTCACGCCGCGAAAAAACCGTGGCCCGCGGCCCCGCGCGCCCGATGAAGGTGGCGCTGCTGATGCCGGTCTACAACGAGGTGCCCTGGTATGTGCTGGGCAATGCCCAGACCATGCTGCAAGAGCTGCACGGCCGCGGCGGCCAGCATGAATATGCGATGTTCATCCTGTCGGACACACGCGACGATGCAATTGCCAAGCAAGAGCGCGACAGCGTCGAGGCCCTGCGCACCATGCTGCCGGAAGGCACGGAACTCTACTACCGCCGCCGCGCCGATAACGAGGGCCGCAAGGTCGGCAATATCTCCGACTGGGTGCGCCGCTGGGGCGCAGGCTACGAGGCGATGCTGGTGCTGGACGCCGACAGCCTGATGACCGGCCGCGCCATTGCCCGGCTGGCCGATGCGCTGGCCCGTGACCCCGGCGCCGGCCTGATCCAGAGCTATCCGCAGCTGATCGGCGCGCAGTCGGTCTTTGGCCGGATGCAGCAGTTCGCCAACGGCGTCTACGGCCTCGCGCTGGCCGAGGGCCTGGCCCGCTGGGCCGGGCACGAGGGCAACTACTGGGGCCACAACGCCATCATCCGCACCCGCGCCTTTGCCGCCTGCGCGGGCCTTCCGCTCTTGCGCTCGCGCTTCGGCGGCGGCGAGAAGCTGATCATGAGCCACGATTTCGTCGAGGCGGGCCTCTTGCGCCGGGCCGGCTGGTCGGTGCGCTTCCTGCCCCGCATCCGCGGCTCTTACGAGGAAACCCCCGCCACCCTGATCGACCACATCCTGCGCGACCGCCGCTGGTGCCAGGGCAACCTGCAGCACCTAAATCTGCTGCACGCCAAGGGCTTCCGCGCGATCTCCCGCTTCCACCTCTTTGCGGGCGCCATCGGTTATCTGATGGCACCGGTGTGGTTTGCGCTGCTGGTGCTGTGGGCCATCATCGGCCGCAGCGAAGAGGCGTCTGTCATCAGCTATTTCAGCGAAGCCAACCCCTTCCGCCCCAACTGGCCGGATATGTCGGAGCCCAGGCATGTGTTGGTGATCATCCTGATCTACGCGATGCTTCTGGCGCCCAAGATCCTGGCCGCGGCGGCGCTGCCGCTGACCGGCAGCCGGTTCTCGGAATACGGCGGCCCGGTGCACTTCGTGCTGTCCTTCCTGTCCGAGTTGATGCTGGCCATCCTCTATGCGCCGATCCTGATGGTGCAGCAGATGATCGCAGTGTTCCGCACGGCCCTGGGCCTGCAGCGCGGCTGGGAACCGCAGGCCCGCGACGGCGGCAGCTACGCCTTGCGCACGCTGATCACCTGCCATGCCCTGGAAACCGTCAGCGGCGTGGCGCTCTGGGCCGGCATCCTGTCGGGCACCGTGTCGCTGTGGCTGGCACCGATCGCGCTGTCGCTGGTGCTGGCGGTGCCGCTGTCCGCCTTGTCCGGCGTCAAGACCGTGAACCGCATCCGCCACTGGATGGCCACGCGGGAGGAGTTCACCGAACCCCAGATCACCCGCGCCGCCCGCGCGGCCCGCGCCGACCTGAAGGCGCTGCTGGACGGCAGCACCGCCCGCGGCACCCCGGCAGAGTAACCCCGGCGCGCAAGGGGGCA